>JAIRZS010000223.1 GCA_031267115.1 Treponema sp. | reverse complement strand
TTTTACGGGTATTTTGCATGAATATGCAAAGTAATTTTTTAACAGGCTTTTCCGGGGCGTGCAAAGTATAATTTTGCGGTTAGGCGCAAGGTTATGCAATTAAGGCAGCAGCGCGGGGTCCCGGCAATTCAAGGAGGACGGTATGACGCTATCGGTTCGTACCAGAATTATACTTATTATCGCGCTGATAATCGCGGGGATAACCGCGGCAAGCGTGATCATCGGGATTGGTCTGACCCGCCGCAATCTTGTTGCGACTATCGAAAACGATATGGGCGTGTCGGGCGCTATTGCGGAACAGCTTATCGCGGAAAAGGTGGGCCGTTTAAAAGCGGAGATGCGCGTTATCGCGGAAAAATGCCGGGGCCTGGACGATGAACAGGTTAAAGACGTTTTGCGGAAAGAGGCCCTTGCCCAGAATTATGTGACCCTGCGGCTGATAGACCGGGACGGCAACGTGCTGTCTTACGGCTCCGGGACGCCGGACCGCAAGCTTATGGAAAATGAAAACGCCCGGCGGGCCTTAAAGGGCGAAACGGTAATGAGCACTACCCAGTACAACGAGAATGACGATTTTATCATGCGTTTCTGGGTTCCCCTGGAAGACGGCAAAACTATCGTGGCAACCCTGCCGGGGGTGATGATAAGCGAAGTGCTGTCCCGGTTCAGTATATGGGATTCGGGGACTATTTTTGTCCTTGACCACGAAGGGACGATTATTGCCAGCAAGAAGGCTGGCCAGGTTTTCGGGCGCTTCAACTATATCAAGCTGGCGGAAGCCGGGGGCGAAAACCAAAAGGAATACCGGGAAATAGCGGAAGTTTTTTCCCGCATGGTCCGGGGGGAGACCGGGAGCGGCGACTACAGCATGGAAGGGTCCATGCGTATCTGCGCGTACCGGCCTGTCGAGGGGACCGACGGCTGGTCCCTGGGGGTTTCCTGCCCCCTCGTGGAAAGCCCTGTTGCCCATGTGGTAAAATCTTTTCTGATTTCCGGCACTATATTCCTTGGGCTGGGGATTATCGCCGCGTTTATTGCCGCCAGCTTTCTCGCCCGCCCCTATAACAAATTGAAGGATCTTGCCCTGGTAGCGGAATCCGCGTCGGAGGCGAAGAGCCATTTCCTTGCCAACATGAGCCACGAGATGCGCACGCCCCTTAACGCCATAATCGGGTTTGCGGAACTGGAACTGGGGAAAGAAAAAGACAAAGACCTTAAATCCGAAACCATGGAAAGCCTGGAAAAGATATACAGTTCCGGCGTAACGCTTCTGGGGCTTATCAACGACATTCTGGATATTTCCAAAATCGAATCGGGAAAATTCGAACTGGTCCCGGTGAATTACGATATGCCCAGCCTGATCAACGATACGGTGGTCCTCAACGCGGTACGCATAGGCAGCAAGCCTGTCGAGTTTAAGCTGGACATAGACAAAAACCTGCCCGCCAGGCTTTTCGGCGACGAACTTCGGATAAAACAGATATTCAATAATCTGCTTTCCAACGCCTTTAAGTACACCAAAGAGGGGACTGTAACGCTGCGCATCCGTTCCACGCGGGACAGCGCGGGGGATGTATGGATAACAGCCAATATTTCCGATACCGGCATAGGTATAAAGGCAGAGGACATAGGCAAGCTGTTCAGCGATTACAACCAGGTAGACACGAAGAGCAACCGCCATATCGAGGGGACGGGGCTGGGGCTTGCCATTACCAGGCGCATGGCTGAGATGATGAGCGGCGGCGTCAGCGTGGAGAGCGAGTACGGCAAGGGGACTACTTTTACCGTGACGATACTCCAGGGTTTTGCCGGCGACGCCGTAATCGGGGAGGAGCTTGCCGCGAACCTTAGGGACTTCCGCTACACCATGGCCCGCCAGGACCGGAACAAACAGCTTGTGCGGTCCTATATCCCCTATGCCAGGGTACTGGTGGTTGACGACGTACCTACCAATCTGGACCTTGCCAGGGGGATTATGAAGCCCTACGGCATGACTGTGGACTGCGCGGCAAGCGGCCCGGAGGCTATCGGCCTTATACGGGACGGGGAATCCCGGTACAACGCGGTGTTCATGGACCACATGATGCCGGGCATGGACGGCATAGAGGCGGTGAGGGTTATCAGAAACGAGATAGACAGCGAGTACGCCAGGACCGTGCCCATTATCGCGCTTACGGCCAACGCGATTATCGGCAACGAGGAACTGTTCCTGAACAACGGCTTCCAGGCATTCCTTACCAAGCCTATTGACATTATCAAGCTGAACGAGGCGATTAACCGCTGGGTGCGGGACAAAAGCCTGGAAAAGGAACTGGACCTTGACGTGGAAAGCCGTATCGCGGAGGGGAAGGCCGGTGTCGCCGGGGAGGGGGGGCAGCCCGGCGAAGATGACGCCTGGAGCCGCCTGGCGGAAATGTTCCTGTGCTTCCGTATAGACGGCCTTGATTCTGAAAAAGGGCTGGAACGTTTCGGGGGCGACGGAAAGGCCTACCTTGATTCCCTGCGTTCCTACGTGGTCCATACGCCGTTCCTGCTGGAAACCGCTATGGCGGCAAAGATTGTGGAGGCGTTTTCCGATTACGCGATTACGGTACACGGCATTAAGGGTTCCAGCTACGGGATATGCGCGGACGGGATCGGGCAAAAGGCGGAAAAACTTGAACACGCGGCAAAGGAAGGGGACGCGGCTTTGATTGACCGCGAAACCAGCGCTTTTGTCGACGAAGCCGAACGGTTCATTGCCGCGCTGGCGGAGATGGTCGAAACGCTGGAAGGCAGGCTGCAAAAGCCCCACATGGCCGCCCCGGACCCGGCCCTGCTCGCCCGGATCCGGGACGCGGCGGAAAATTACGATATAGGCGAGATAGACGGCGTTATGGACGAACTGGAACAGTACAGCTACGAGTCGGATTCCGGCCTGGTTTCCTGGCTGCGGGAACAGATCGATAAGTCCGAATTCGGGGAAATAGCGGGCCGGCTTTTGCTGGGGGAACAGGAACTGAGCATGTATGTCGAGGCATAGAGTTACGTAGAGTTATAGGAGACTTTCCCAAAACTGACCAGGTTTTGGGAAATACCCGGAGTTATAGGAGGCGTATTATGAACAGCGAACGGCAGAAATTTTTTTGGTTGACGACAATATGAGCAACCTTACGGCAGGAAGATCGATGTTGAAGAACCGGTATGACATTTTCCCGATACCATCGGGGAACAAGCTCTTTGAGATACTGGAGAAGGTGGCGCCCGATCTGATACTCCTGGATATTGAGATGCCCGGAATGAGCGGTTACGAGGCGATAGAAAAGCTCAAGGCGGAAAAAGAAACCCGCGATATTCCGGTAATTTTTCTTACCGCCAGGAACGATCCGGGCAGCGAGCTTGAAGGCCTGAACATGGGGGCCGTGGATTATATCTACAAGCCCTTTTCTCCCCCCCCTGCTCCTCAAGCGCATAGAGAACCACCTGCTTACCAGGAGCCAGCAGATTGCCCTGAAGGATTACAACGACAATTTGCAGCAAATGGTGCGCAGGCAGACCCAGCAGGTGGTTGAGCTTCAGAATTCGATATTGAACACGGTAACGGAGATGGTTGAATTCCGGGACGATGTAACCGGCGGCCATATCGAGCGCACCCAGAGCTATCTGACGCTTCTGGTGGACGCGCTTTTGCGGGAGAAAATCTACTGGGACGAGGTTTCCGCCTGGAATCTGGAATTCCTTATCCCGTCGGCCCAGCTTCATGATGTGGGAAAAATAGCCATCAGTGACGCCATACTTAACAAGCCGGGGAAACTGACCGCCGAAGAATTCGAGACCATGAAAACCCACGCCGTCATTGGGGAAGAGGCTATTGCGGGTATTATGAAGACTACTACCGATAATAATTTTCTGCACCACGCGAAGATTTTTGCCGGGACCCACCATGAAAAATGGGATGGTTCCGGGTATCCGAGGGGGCTGGAAAAATCCCTTATCCCCCTCCAGGGCCGGCTTATGGCGATTGCCGATGTCTACGACGCCCTTATTGCCGTGCGGCCCTACAAGAAGCCCTTTGCCGCGGGAGAGGCGGAGCGGATCATTATCGAGGGGAGGGAGAAGCACTTTGATCCGGTGCTGGTGGACCTGTTCCGGGAACTTGCGCCCCAGTTTGCCCATATCGCGGAACGCTGCAACGAGGCGATGCGGGGCAAGCCCGATGCCGGGGCGCTCAGGGAAACAGCGTAAATCCGGCGGTACCCGGCACCAGGCATTATACGGAGATTCTACCGCAAAGTCGAAAAAGTAAAAGAAGGAAGGAAGACCTCTTTAACTTCTTTCCCTTTTTTGGCTTTGAACGTAAGCCGGGGTCAGACCCCTCCCCTTCATTCAAAACTTTTTCGACTTCTTCGACTTTGCGGTGAAAAATAACGGGTATATTTCGACTTTGCGGTAAATCCTTGCGGTGTAAATGTAGCGGTGCCTGGCACCGGGGAATGCGCAAGGGATTGGAGGGGTGCCGCCCCGCAGGGGCGAAAGCAGCCACGGCGCGGAGCGCCGGGGCCGGAGCGGTAGCGCAGCCCCGCAAAGCCCGGTCCGGCGCACAAACCTTTGGTTTGACGGACCTTTGGTTCGAAGCGCCGGATGCGCCCAGAACAAGGCTATCCCATATTTTGCTATATTTTCCTCTATTTTCTTCTATATCTTTGTCCTTATTTTTATCCTGCCCCGCTTTGAAAAGAAAAGTTGTATTTCTCCGGGTGTTTCTCTTGACGGACTCAATTGGTCAAGATTATTATTATATACAGCTTAGAGTGTTTCATTGGGAATATCTTTAAACTAAAAGAGGTGAGGAAAGTGCCGGAGAAGCGCTTTCAAAGCAATGTATTCCTGTCTCCGGGAAACCAGATCTATCTGGAACGCCCCCAAATTGACCGCCTGCTGGAGGAATCGCTGCAAAAGCAGGTGGTTATTGTCAGCGCGGGGGCGGGGTACGGGAAGACCCAGGCGGTTTACTCTTTTGTGCGCCACTATTCCGCCCTGGTCGGCTGGGTGCAGCTTTCCGAAAGGGACAATATTGTCAAGCGGTTTTGGGAAAACCTGATTGCCGGGATTGGGGCGGGCAACAGCAAGGCGGCTGCCAGGCTGGCGGAGATCGATTTTCCTGAAACTGAACGGGAATTTGAGCGGTACCTGGCTATTCCCCAGAAAGAGACGCGCACCGACGTAAAATACGTCCTTGTCTACGATGATTTTCACCTTATCCACGACGAGGGGGTTTTGCGGTTTATGGAACGTTCCATTACCTCGCCTTTCCCCAATATTACCTCGGTGCTTATCTCCCGGGCGGAGCCGCCCCTTGACCTTAGGGGCCTGGAATCGAAGGGCCTTCTGGCCCGTATTACCGAGGAGGATCTCCGTTTTGACAGGGAGGAGGTGGTGTCCTACTTCGGGCTTCTGGATATCAGCCCTTCGCCCCAGACGGTTTCTTCGATTTATTACGATACCGAAGGCTGGGCCTTTGCCGTACATCTGGCGGGGCTTTCCCTGAAGAACGCCCCTGCCGGCGCGGCCTATGTGAACCAGGCCCTTAGGTCCAATATTTTCAAGCTGATCGACAGCGAAATTGTGGCGCCCCTGCCGGTCCCGGTGCAGCGCTTTCTGATCCGGCTGTCCCTTATCGAGCATTTGGTCCCGGATCTGCTGGACGAGCTGGCCGGGGACGCTTCGATTATGGAACGGGTAAGGGAGATGGATTCTTTTATCCGCTTTGACGTTTACCTTAATGTCTACCATATACATCACCTTTTTCTTGATTATCTTAAGGGGAGGCAGGGCGAATTAACGGAGTACGAAAAACAGGATCTGTGGCACAGGACCGCCGCGTGGTGCGCGGCCAACGGCCAGAAAATGGACGCTATCAGCTACTATGAAAAGGCGGGGGATTATGAACGGCTGCTCGGCGTGGTCGATACTATGTCTTCGATACTGCCGAACCGGACCGCGCGGATGCTGCTGGAAATTATGGAACGGGCGCCGGCGGAAATATACGACCAGATTGCCCACGCCCAGGTGCTGCGTACCGGGCTTTACCTGACCCTTGAGATGTTCGACAAGTCCAGGGAGGAGCTGATCGCGGTTATCGGCAAGCTGGAAGCCGGCCCTCCCTCTCTCACCGTATACCGGACCCTGACGGGCTGCTACAATCTCCTGGGCTTTATCGGCATGAACACCTGTTCCTATACCCGGGACTATGACTATGTCCATTATTTTGAAAAAGCCCGGCAGTATTACGAGCTTAACAGGTTTGAAACCCGGCCCCCTATATCGGTAATTCCCCTGAGTTCCTATCTCTGCCGGGTAAACAGCGAAGAAAAAGGGGAAATAGAAAAGTATATAGAGGCTATAAGCGGGGTGGTCCCCCTTGCGTCGGTTACTTTCGGGGGCTGCACCCTGGGGATGGACGATCTGTGCCGGGGGGAGCTGGCTTTTTTCCGGGGCGATATATCCGCGGCGGAACAGCTGGTCTTGCGGGCCCTCCAGGGCGCCCGGCAGGGGGAGCAGTACGAAACCGAAAACCGGGCGCTATTTTACCTTTTGCGGATCAGTCTGGCGCGGGGGAATTACGAGGCTATCAGGGGGATTTCAAAACAGGCCGAAGCCCTGCTTGATGAGCAGAAGTTCCCCACCCGTTTTATCATCAACGATATTTGTTCCGGCTGGTACTATGCCCACATAGGGCAGACGGACCGGATTGCCCGCTGGCTGAAAAACGATTTTGAGGAAAGCGATCTTAACTCTATTGTCTTTGGCCTGGAGATCATGGTTAAGGCAAAGTACCATTTTTCCGAAAAGCGGTATCCCGCGGTTCTGGCGGTACTGGAAAGCTGGAAGGACCGGAACAGCCTCTGGGACTTTGTTCTGGAAAAAATCGAGATGAAGGCGCTGGAGGCGGTCTGCCGGTACCATCTGCGGGACAAGGAGGGCGCCTTTGCCGCCCTGAAAGAGGCCTGCCGCCTGGCCTACCCCAACGCGGTGGCGATGCCTTTTATGGAACTGGGAAAGGATATGCGGACCCTGCTGGGGGCGGCGGCCAAAAATATGGCCCCGGAGTTTCCCCCTGAATGGCTGGAAAAGCTGCGCCTGGGCGCGGCGGGCTACGCGAAAAAGCTGTTCGCGGTAACGGAACAGTACCGGATCGCGGCGGAGGGGCGGCAGGAGCCGGGCAAGAGCGCGGCGGCCCTGTCCGGGCGGGAAGTCCAGGTGCTTACGGAATTGTCCCGGGGGATGACCCAGGAGGAAATAGCGAATTTTTCTTCTATTTCGGTGAATACGGTTAAAAGCGTTATCCGCAGCATTTACAATAAGCTGGGCGCGGTCAACCGGGTCAACGCGGTACGGATTGCGGCCGATATGGGAATTTTGGGAAGTAAAAACAGTGATTCATGAGAAAGGGGACCTGGACAGGGGGCAGCCGGCTGCCGGGAATGTTTTTTTTCTGGAACGGCCCCGTGTAGACCAGCTTCTCCGGAAGGCTTTTCAAAGCCATATAGTTACCATTGTGGCGGGCGAGGGTTACGGTAAAACCCTCGCGGTAAATTCCTTTCTGCAAAAAGATCCCCGGAAAGTCATCTGGGTGCAGCTTTCGGAGCGCGACAATCTTGGCTGGCGTTTCTGGGAGAATTATACCGGGGAGATAGCCCGCCTTAACCCGGAGGCCGCGAAGATCTATACCGATGTGGGCTTTCCCGAGTCGAACCGGCAGGTTGACCGCTATCTGGGCCTGATTAAAGACGGGATTATAAGCCGCGACCCCTATGTAGTTGTTTTTGACGATTTCCACCTTCTTAACAGCTCCCCGGTCCTCCTGTTCCTGGAAAGGGCCTTGTCCGCCCCGGTTTCGAAAAATACGATTGTTATGATCTCGCAGAGGGAACTGGCCATGAACACCGTGGGGTTTTTGGCAAAAGGGCTGCTCTCCCAGATTACCGCCGATGATCTCCGGTTCAGCAAAGAGGAAGTGGCCGAGTATTTCCGGCTCCACCGGATCTTCCTTGAAGATGAGGAACTCAGTCTGGCCTGCCGCGACACCGAGGGCTGGGCGCTGGCTCTCGGCCTGGTACTCCAGGGGATAAAGGCGGGGTATGACGGCCCCGTATCCGGCGGCAAGGCCGGCGGTTCCGGCGGGGCCGGGAAAAGCCGGGGCTGGGACCGGGTGATGCTGCCCGTCAGGAAAATGGAAGAAAACATCTTTTCTGCCATGGGGGCGGAACTCCAGAAATTCCTTGTCAAGCTTTCCCTTCTTGAGCACTGGCCCCGGAATCTCCTGGAAAGCTTTGAGTCCGGGGGGAAGAACATCTCCGCTATGGAAAAATTCACCTCGGTTATCCGTTTTGACGCCTACCTTCACGGCTACAGGATTCAGCATCTTTTCCTGGAATTCCTAAAGGAAAAGCAAATGGAGCTTGCCGACGAGGAGATTAAGGAAGTTTGCGGCAAGGGCGCGCAGTGGTGTATCGAGAACAACCTGCCCACCGACGCCGCCATGGATTACGAGCGGGCCGGGGATTACCGGGGGTTTGTCCGGCTTATCGAAACTCTCCCCCGTATGCTGCCCCGGGCAATGGCGTCTTTTTTTCTGGAAACAACGGAACGGATGATCGCGGCAAACAGGGAAGGCCTCCTTTTCCGGGAAGGGGAAGACTGGGATTTCCTTTTTCTGCGCTTTATTATCCGCGCCCGGCTCCTGGCGCTTCTGGACCGTTTTGAAGAATCCGCCGGGGAATTCCGGGCGGGCATTGCCTGTTTCAAGGCCAGGCCCCCGGGCCCCCGCCGTTCCCGGCTCCTTGCCGCGGCCCACAGCAGGCTGGGGATACTGGTCGCCTTTGTTTCGCGCTATACCAAGGATTATAATTTTACCTATTGGTTTGAACAGGGGTATCATTATTACCTGGAGAGTTCGGAGCCGGTCCAGGGGCAGGCAAACCAGCTCAATATCGGTTCCTATGCGATTCAGACGGGGTTTCCCGCAGAGCCGGGGGAAATCGGCCTTTTTATAGACGCGTGCGCCGCCTCTATGCCCTTTGTTTCCGTTGCTCTGGACGGTTATTCTTGCGGCATCGATGCCCTGGCCCGCTCGGAACTGGCCTATTACCAGGGCGATTTAAACAAGGCGGAGCAGTTCGCCCGCCAGGCGGCCTTTAGGAGCCGGGAAAAAAAACAGTACGAGGTGGAAAACCGCGCCTTGTTTTACCTTATGCGGATCTGCGTCCACAAAGGCGATGCCGCGGGCATCCGGGAACTGGATCGGCAGATGAAAACCCTGCTGGAAAAAGGCGAATACCTTAACCGCTATGTTATTTATGACATTATTGTGGGGCGCTTTTATGCCCGGCTCGGCCTGGTGGAAAAAGTCGCCCCGTGGCTCAGAAAGGAACACGAAGAAGGGGAACTGAATGTCCTGTTCCGGGGCTTTGACAGCCTGGTAAAAGTCCGGTGCCTGTTTTTCGAAAAAGATTACCCCGCGGCGCTGCGGGCTTTGGAACAGGAACAGGCCAGGGGCGAGCTGGCAAGTTTTCTTTTGGGGTTCCTGGAGACAGCCGCCCTGGAAGCGGTAATCCGCCACCAGCTTGGCGACCGGGCGGGTGCTTTCGCGGCCCTCGGAAAAGCCTACGATGCCGCCGTCCCCGATGCCTGGACATGCCCTTTATCGAGCTTGGGGAGTATATGTACAGCCTGGCAAACGCGGCCCTTAAAAGCCCGAAAGGGGAAAAAGGCCCCCGGAATCCTGCGGCGGGGATTCCCCGGCTCTGGCTGCAAAACATACGCAGCGCCGCCTCGGCCTACGCGAAAGAACGCTCGCTGGTAGCGGCCCAGTACCGGGACGCTGGCGCCGCATCTTCCCCGGAACTCTCGGAACCGGAACTGGAAGTGCTGAACGGCCTTTCCCGGGGCCGTACCAGCGAAGAAATCGCCGAAGACATGAAAATATCCCCCAGTATGTTCGGCAGTTTCCTGCGGAGCGTGTTCAACAAACTTGGCGCGGTAAACCGGGCCGACGCCATACGTATCGCCACGGCAAAGGGCCTGTTATAGGGCTGGCTTCGGAATTTCAGCCCCGGAACAGCCTTATCGCGGGGTAAGCGCGCAGGAATTTTCATCTTTTTGTTTCGTTTTTTGGGCGTTTTGGGCGCATCCGCGCGCCTGCGGCGCGCGGACCGGGCTTTACGCTCCAATTCCTCGGCTTCGCCTCCGGCGAATCCTGCGGGATTTCCGCTTCAATCCCTTGCGCGTTCCGTATAGGGCCTTTTTTCCGCCAATATATAGCGGCAGACAGGCTTGCAGGATTTTTTTCTTTAAAATTTACGAAAGAAACTGGAAATATTTCGAATGAGGGGTATAATCTTTTAGGCAGGCGTGTTACACTTTTGGCTAAATAATACAATTTTTCAAAATCGCGCTAAAGCCGCGGCTTAAGATTTATTATTATCATCAGAGAGGACCGATTTTCTTAGCCGTCGATCTTGAAGAGAAAAGGAGAATCGGTTCCAGATAAAATGTTTTATAGCAATGTCCCTATTAACCAATCAAACCGTGTTTATCTTGAACGGCCCCGCGTTGATCAGATTTTAGAGCAGGCGATCAAGCGTTCGATAGTTTTTGTAAGCGGCGGCGTGGGGTACGGCAAAACCCACGCAGTGTATTCGTTTCTCCGCAAGTGCCATTTTATGACCTGCTGGATACAGTTTTCGGAACGGGATAATATCGGCGCCCGATTTTGGGAGAACTTTACCGGCGCGGTTGGCGTATTCAGCCCGAATGCCGCGAAAAAACTGATGGAAACGGGGTTTCCCGAGACGAACCGGAAATTCGAATACTACCTGGGTATCCCCCAGATGGAGGTTCTGCCTGACCGCAAGTACGTTTTTATTTATGACAATTTCCAGCTTATCCGGGACAAAAAGGTATTGCGCTTCCTTGAATATACAATCACCACCTCTTTTCCCAATATTACCTCTATTTTGATTTCCCGGAACGAGCCGCCGATTGGCATGGAAAGGGTTACCGTCGGGGGCGTGGCGCGGGTTACCGAAGAGGATCTCCGGTTTACCCTGGATGAAACCGCCGCTTTCTTTGAACTCCAGCAGTTAAAAGTTTCGGCGGAGACCTTGCTGTCGGTCTACCGGGATACCGAAGGCTGGGCTTTTGCCACATACCTTGCGGCCCTGGCCCTGAACCGGGATAGCACGCATTATGCCGGTATGGGAGTACGTTCCAATATCTTCAAGCTCATAGAAAGGGAAGTCATGGAGGACACAGGGAGCGATGTCCGGAAATTTCTGATAAAGCTCTCGCTTATCGATCATCTTGCCCCGGAACTGCTTGGGGAAATCCAGGGGGAAAAAAACCTGCTCGATCAGATGGACGCTGTGGACGCCTTCTTTCAGTTTGACGCTTACCTTAATGCCTACAGGATTCATCCGCTGTTTCTTGAATTTCTTGAGGGAAAGCAGGGCGAGCTTGAGGAAGGGGAAATGCGGGAAACCTACATGAAGGCCGCCGAATGGTGCCTAAAAAACGGCCAGAAAATAGACGCCTTTACCTACCTTGAAAAAGCCGGGAATTACGACAGATTCCTCCTTGCCGTGAACGAGACGCTTCCCACAATCGTATCCGAATCTATCGCGCAGATACTGCTGGCAATTTGCGAAAAAGCGCCGCCGGAGGTGTTTGAACGGAATCCGGGCCTCTATGTCCTCTATACCTGGGTGCTTATCACCCTCAGATACTTTGAACGGGCGACCGGTGAATTGCGGGAAATTATCGCGAAACTCAAGGCGCAGGGGCCGTCGGCGGTAAATGACCGGGCCCTGCTCCGCTGCTATATCAACCTGGGCCTCTGCGGCTATCTTACCAGCATATTCACGCGGGACTATTCGTTTGTGGATGTTTTCGAAGCGGCGTCCTGCTATACCGATACTTCCGGCCGCGCGGCGGAGCCGCCTGAATCCATAGCCCAGGTGGGTTTTTGCGTGTGCAGGGTGTATGCCCACGAAAAGGGGGAGATTGAAAAGTGTATCGCCGCTCTGGACAAGATGGTTCCCTGCCTGGCAACAGCTTACAACGGCTGCTGCTGGGGCCTGAACGATCTGGCCCGGTCGGAGTTCGCCCTTTTTCAGGGCAGGTTTGACGAAGCCGGGCACCACGCGCTGGTGTCCCTGCGGAAAGCGCGGGAGCGGTCCCAATACGAAATTGAAGGCTTTGCCCTGTTCTATCTGCTGCGTGTCGGCCTTGCCCGGGGGGACGGGGAAATGGTCAGGGAGATATTTAAACAGATTGAGGAGCGGCCCGGTATGCCCGGTTTTATCAACCAGAGCATTTTGCGGGATATCATGAGCGGCTGGTTTTTTGTGCAGACAAGGCAGCGCGGCAGGGTGGCTTCCTGGCTGAAAAATGAGTTTGAGGAAAGCGATCTTAATTCGGTGCTGCACGGGCTTGAAACGATGGTAAAGGCCCGCTACCACCTGGCGGAAAAGCGTTTTAGCGCGGTTCTGGCGACTCTGGAAAACAACAGCGACAGGTACGGCGCCGGCGGTTATATTATGGGGCGGGTGGAGATAAAGGCCATTGAAGCGGTCTGCCGCTATCAGATGAAAGATACCGCGGGGGCCGTGGAAGCGCTCCGGACGGCGTATGAGCTTTCCCTCCCCAATGAAATAGTCCTGCCCTTCTTTGAACTGGGCAGGACCATGCGCGCGCTGATGAGCGCCGTCTGCGCGAAGGCCGATACGGGAATAGACCGGCAATGGCTTGAGAAAATCAAAAACGGCGCTTCGCTTTACGCGAAAAAGCTGATGACCAGCATAGTGCAGTACCAGAGCCGGAATTCCGGAGCCAGGGGGAATAGCGGCGGCAATACCGCGTTTCTTTCCCGGCGGGAACTGGAAGTGCTTACCGGGCTTTCGCGGGGGCTTACCCGGAAGGAAATCGCGGAAAACGCGGCGCTTTCGCCGAATACCGTAAAAAGTATTATCCGGAGTATTTACAATAAGCTGGGGGCGGTTAATCAGGCGGACGCGGTACGCATCGCGTCTGCCCGGGGAATGTTTAAATGAAGCCGAATTTGTTTTTCCATGGCAAGGCGCCGGTAATTTCGGAAAACCAGATCTGCCTGGAGCGCCCCCGGCTGTACCAGTGCATGGAAAAGGCTTTGGACAGCACCCTGACAACGGTAGTGGCCGGATCGGGGTACGGGAAGAGCTGCGCGGTTTACCTTTATTTGCGCAAGATGAACACGTACACTCTCTGGGTGCAGATATCGAAACGCGACAATCTTGCCGTCCGTTTTTGGGAAAACCTGACCGGCGTGGTTGCCTCCATTAATCCGGGCCTCAGCGCGATTCTGCGGGAGCAGGGGTTCCCCTATAACCAGCAGCAGTTTGACCGGTATCTTGCCTTGATTGAAAAGACGATGATCCCGGGCAGAAGCTACGTTGCTGTTCTGGACGACTTCCATCTGCTCGATTCCGTGCAGGTGATGCGCTTTATCGAGTGGAACGCCGCCTCCCCCCTCTTTAATTTCAGGACTATCGTAATCTCCCGTACCGAGCCGGCGCTGGACCTCATTTCCCTGAGGGCAAAGGGGCTGGTGTCGGATATTACCGTGGACGATCTCCGCTTTAACGAAGAAGAGATCGACGAATACTTTAAGCTGCAAAATATCACCATGCCGCCTGCGGGATTAAAACAGCTTTACCATGATACGGAAGGCTGGGCAATGGCGCTGTGCGTCATCGCCCAGAATATCCGGAATAATAACGGCAAACCTGTCTACTCTTCCTCCAGAATAGAGATGGTGGCTTTTGAAAAAATAGAAGAGGATTATTTTACCGGGATCGGCGGAGATCTCAGGAAGTTTTTGATCAAGCTGTCCCTTATCGAACACTGGCCCCGGGAATTGCTGGAAAAAATAGCTGCGGACAAAAAACTTGCCGGCGATGTGGAAAAGATAAGCCCTTTTATCCGTTACGACGCCTACCAGAACAGCTACCTGATACACCACCTGTTCCGCGAATTTCTGAAGAAAAAAAAGGCCGAATTAAGCGAAACGGAAATACGGGAAGTCTACAATACTTCCGCGGAATGGTGCATGAAGAACAACCAGTTCATGGACGCCGCTCTGGACTACGAGCGGGCGCGGAATTATCACGGCTTCCGTATCCTTATCGATTCCCTGCCCCTGATGATCGCCGATCAGATGACCGAATTTCTCCTGAAAACCCTGAACAGGCTTCTTTCGGCGGCGGAACTGAGTTCGCTTGATTCGGTTGAGGATCTTCTTGTCCTGCGCCATAAGGCGCGGCCCAAATTCCTCCTGGCCCTGGGCCGGTTTGATGAATCGGCTGCCTACAGCCGGGAAGCCATCTCCCAGTTTGAGCAACTGCCGTCAAGCCCCCTGCGCTCGTGGATACTGGCGGACGCCTATATAAACCTGGGCGTTATTGTCGTGGTATCCGCAATGGTAACAAAGAATTATACCTTTACCCCTTATTTTGAAAAAAGCCTTGAGTATGCCGCGGAATTTCCCCAGCCGATCAAGATGCCGAAGATCCAGGGCAGCGTTTATTCGTATATATGCCGCGTAGGCTGCCCTGCGGAAAAGGGGGAATTTGACCGGTTCCTTGACGCGTTTACCCCGGCGGTATCCCTGGCCGGGGCTGTTATCGACGGTCTCTTTTACGGGCTGGATATCCTGGGGCGGGCGGAAATCGCCTATTACCAGGGCGATTTGGTGAACGCGGAAAAATTCGCCCTCCAGGCGGTGTACAAGGCCCGGCAAAAAAGGCAGTACGAGGTTGAATCGGGCGGGTTGTTCTACCTGCTGCGCGTGGGTTTTCACGCGGGTGATTCCGCCAAGATCCGGGAAATACTCCGCCAAATGGAGGCCCAGCTTGGTATTCGGGAATATTTTAACCGGTTTATCGTTTACGACATTAACATCGGCTGGTTTTACGCCCATACCGGGCTTTCATTGCCCAATAAAACGGGAAGGCCCTTTCCCGATCTTAAAGGCGATTCTATTTTTGATGATTTGAACGCCATATTTTACGGCGCCCAGAAATGCATGGTAAAGGCAAAGAATTTTTACGCCATCAAACAGTACGGCGCGGCGCTGCGGGTACTGGACGATTTTGAGGAGAATATAAGCGAATCGGGTGATTTCGTGCTTGCGAAGATAGACAGGGCCGTTCTCAGGGCTGTCTGCCTCTGCCGCCGGGATACGGCAGAGGACGCCGGGTCTGCCGATACCGTGTCTGAAGAAGCCCTGCGGGTACTGGAAGAAGCCTACCGGATGGCTTCCCCCAATTCGCTGGACATGTGTTTTATCGAGCATGGCAAAGATATGCAGTTTCTTGCGGGAATGGCCCTGAACAGCGGCTCCTGCTCCGTCCCCCGCCGCTGGCTTGAGATGATCCGGAACAGGGCTTCCGCATACGGGAAAAAGCTTTTACTGGCGCTGGAACAGCAGGATGCCCCCGGCCCCGAACAGGCGCCCGATCTAAGCTGGCGGGAGAAAGAAGTGCTCAGGGGCCTTGCCCGGGGGTGGAACCGGGAAAAAATCGCCGATGCCCTGGCTATGTCCGTCAATACCGTAAAGGCGGAGATTACCAGCGTCTACGCGAAGTTAGGCGCCCTTAACCGGGCCGATGCTGTAAGAATTGCGGCAAAATTGCAAATTTTTTAGCCGTTTGGGTGTATTGCGTTCGAATTAGCCTCCGTAAAGTTATTAATGAAGGAGGCCTTCCGAATGAGTATCATTAGCCGCAGGGAAATTGAGCCCTTGCTTCTAAAAGCCCGTCAAGTACTCAGATTTTACGCGATGGCCACAGATACGGCTGTTGCAGTATTGGACTCGTCCGGGCATCCGGTTAACGAATCTTCTTCCGCCGGGATACTGCGCTTTTGCGCGTTCTGTAAAAAACGTCATCCTGATTCAGGAAATTCCGGTACGGGAAATTCTGATTCGGGAAATCCCGATTCGGAAAAGCCTGCCGGCGAGGAATACCCCTGCGCCAAAATACATATTAATGCTATTAGAGAGGCGCGGCAGTCCGGGGGTGTTTATATTTACCTTTGCGATCTGGGTTTCTTGTTCTGGATCAGCCCCCTCATTGCCGCAGGCCATTTGGCCGGCGCCCTGATTGCCGGGGGAGTGCTGGGGATCGACAGGCAGAAGGCGGCGGCCCGGCTTAAAGCCCTGGCCGGGGAGGAATTTACCGAAGAAGAGATTCTCCTTGTCAAAGAGAAAAAAATTGACGAAGTAAAATCCCTTGCACAGACGCTGCTCCTCTGCGCCGAGCATATTTGCCGCAATACCGATGACTACCGGGAAACACTGAAACGCATTGGCGAACAGGAAGACGGCCTCTCGTCGCAATTCCATTTAATCCGCGCCGATGAAGCCGCGCCCCCGCCCTCCTATCCTCTGGACAGGGAACGGACATTTCTGGCGGCTCTGCGCCGGGGGGACAATGATGCGGGGAGAAGGCTGCTGGGCGAGCTTCTGGAAAACATTCTCGTTTCGAGCCATCACAATTTTGAATCCATGAAACTGAGAGCCATAGAGCTGGTGGTGATCCTTTCCCGTGAAGCGGTTACTCCCGATAAATCAGAAGACAATATCATCCTGGAAACCAATAACCGCTACATTAAGCGCATCCAGGAGGCGAAGAATCCGGAAGAACTGACGGATATTCTGTACCTTATTGTGGACCGCATGGCGGGGCGCATCTTCTCGTTTCAGGGGGTACGCCACGCTTCGGCGCTCAGGAAGGCGGAACGGTTTATCTGGGAAAACTATACCCGGAAGATATGCCTTAAAGAAATCGCCGAAGCTTCGGGATTGTCGGCCCCGTATTTCAGCAGCATATTCAAGGAAGAGATGGGGGAAAATCTGTCAACGTACCTTAACCGGCTCCGGGTGGAACGCGCGGCAACCATGCTCATTGAATCGAATATGTCCCTTTGCGAAATAGCCGGGGTCTGCGGTTTTGAAGACCAAAGCTGGTTTTCAAAGATATTCAAAAGTTATACCGGTAAAAGTCCAGGAAAATACCGGGAACAAGGTGAAGGGGCTTTCCTTGCTGTAAGGGAAAGTTCCGGACACGAAGAAATAGGCTGACGAAAATCATGAGCGAGTCAATTATCCAAGACGAAAAAATCGGGGAAAAGAGAAAAACCTCCGAAAAACAGCAAAAGCGGAGCGCGCCTTATCTGCTCAACGCGTGGAAAGTACTGACTTCTTACGCAAAGGCGACGGAATCCATGGTATGCGTTATGGATCAGAATTTGCTTCCCATTCCGGAAAGCTTTGAGGAAATTACCGGCAGTAACAATACCTGCCTTTTTTGCATGAAGTACAAAAACCGTTACATGGCGCCGGATTCGGACGAAACCATTCCTCCCTGGATGGGGCAGCCCAGCAGGGTACAGGATCTGACCGCCAATCCCTGCAATATGATGCACACCAACGCGATTAAAAGGGCACACCATTTCGGCGGATCTTACATTTACATGTGTGATCTGGGTTTTGTATTCTGGACCAGCCCGATCTTTAAGAACGGCCGCCTTTCCGGCGCCCTTTTGGGATCGGGTTTTCTGGGCATTGACAACCAGGAAGCGGCGGAATCGATGCAGATAATGTGCGGCGGGACTGTCCCCGAAGAAAAGATAAGGGCGCATCTTTCCGCATTTCCCCGCAGCGATTCATCCAAAGCCAAATCCCTGGCGGAGATCCTGCTTATCTGCGCCGAGTCGCTGTCCGAAGGGCCGGAGGATTACCATAAAACGCTGAGGCGCCGCGCGGAGCAGCAGGCTATTATTTCCGAACAGATATCCCTGCTTAAGGATCAGTATCCGGAAGGCGGGCCTGTTCCGGGTTATCCTCTGGACAAGGAACGGATGCTTCTTGCGGCGCTGCGCCGGGGGGATCATGAACAGGGCAGGAAAATTCTCAATGAACTTCTGGGAATTCTCTTTTTTGCAAACCCCGATCATTTCAACTATATCCGTTTCCGGGCTATAGAGCTGGTGGTACTTTTGTCCCGCACCGTGATTTCTCCGGGGAATGCCAAGTCCGCTATTCTGGAAGCCAATAACCACTACCTCAACCGCATCGGGGATGTGGAAAACATCGAAGAACTTACCGATGTGCTGCATTCAATAGTGGAAGACATGGCGGGGCAAATATTCTCTTTCCAGGGAACGCGGCACGCTTCCGCGCTGAGAAAAGCCGAACGCTATATTTACGAAACTTACACCAGGAAGATAAGCCTTAAGGAAGTCGCGGATGCTTCGGGCCTTTCGGCTCCTTATTTCAGCAACATCTTTAAGGAGGAGATGGGAGAGAATCTGACCAATTACCTCAACCGGCTCCGTGTAGAAAAGGCGGGACGCCTTCTTACGGAAACAGATATGAGCTTAAGCGAAATTGCCGGCGTATGCGGTTTTGAGAATCAGAGCTGGTTTTCGAAAATATTCAAAAGCTTTACCGGGGTCAGCCCCGGCAAATACCGGGGGCTGGGAGGTGGTATAATTCAGGAAATTTCACGGGACAATCTTTCAGAGAATTACCGCAGCGCGGTCAAGTCGGACTAAAGCGCTGTCATGCGGAATACGGAGGAGTGATCCGTCTTTTTCCAATAAAGGAGCGAGGTGTAAATTATGGTAAGTATGAACGAGCTTTCAACGCATTTGCGGTACGGCAGGGCGCGTGAAACATCGGCCTTGGTTGATCAGGCAATAGCGGAACATTACCCTGCGGAAACCATTATCAAACAGGGCTTTCTTACAGGGCTTGAGGATCTTGAAAAACAGCATCTGCGTGATGATCTCCAGTTGAAAGAAGTTACCCTGGCCATGCGGGCCCTTTACCGGGGGATAGGGCAGATCAGGCATGTCCTTGAAGAAACCCCGAAGAACCCCGCCGGTACTGTGGTAATCGGTACGGTGGAAGACGATACCGAAGAAACGCTGAAAAACATTATCGGTATCCTGATGGAGGGCCGGGGGCTGGAAGTTGTCGATCTTGGTACCTGCGTTAGTACAAACGGTTTTATCAGGGCGGCAAAAGAGAAAGATGCCGGGGCCATTGTATGTTCCGCCGACCTGGTTACTACCATGCAGGGCATGAAGACCCTGGTACAGGCGCTTGTTTCCGCCGGCCTCCGGGAAAAAATAAAAGTCGTCCTTACCGGGCGGCCGGTCACCGAGCGCTACTGCCGGCTTATCGGCGCGGATTACTACGCGTCCGACGCGCCCAGCGCTGCGGAAATGGCCTTCTGCGCCGTGAACAAGACCGCCGGC
>JAIRZS010000167.1 GCA_031267115.1 Treponema sp. | reverse complement strand
AGTTTTGAATGAAGGGGAGGGGTCTGACCCCGGCTTGCGTTCAAAGCCAAAAAGGGAAAGAAGTTAAAGAGGTCTTCATTCTTTACTTCTTTCCCTTCTTTGACTTTTTCGACTTTGCGGTTAATTATGGTTTGATTCCGCGCAAGGGATAGAAGCGGTATCCTTTTTTGCCGGAGGCAAAAAAGATACAAGCGGATAGCCCGGTCCGTGGGCCGTCCTGCCCTACGGGCAGGTTGGCGCACGGATGCGCCCAAGATTAAAAAAAATCTACAATTAGCTTTAGGAGCGCTGGGATACCAGGATTATCAGGGACAGGAAGAAGAGCAGCGATACGGCGATACCCAGGACCACCATGGAAGAGGTAAAGCTCAGGGTAAGGGCCATTCCTATGCCCAGGGCTTCTATCAGGGAACGGTATACGGAAGTGCAGGCGAGAAAAACCACGGGCATAACCGCCAGCATGGGTATCTCCAGATACCGGGGCTGCCTGCGGGGGCGGAAACGCCAGGCTATGACCAGGGCCAGGATGAGCAGGGGGAGGAGGAATACCGGCTCGGCGATACGGTTGATCGCCTGGGCGCGGAACACTTCGCGGATATAGCCGTAGGGGGCCAGATTCTGTTCGGCGGCAAAGAGGGATGGAATTTGAAAATGTTCCAGGCCCCGCTTTATCCGCGTAATAAGCAGGAAATTTTCATAAGACAGATCCAGGGGAAACTCCGCCCCGCCCATCTCCACCTGTTCCGGCCCGGTCCAGACAGGCCCCCGGCGCAGATCGGGGTTCCGGCGATCCAGGGATTGGAGCAGTAACACGACCTGGTTTTTGCCGTTTATTGTTTTGGGCAGAAATTTCGCGTAGGGCGCTTCCATCCGGCTGGCAAGGGAACCGGCGCTGTTAATCGCGGCCAGCTCAATGTCAAAACCGTAGGAGTAGTCCGGAAAAGTGGAAAGGGCGCCTACCCGCAGCACCAGCCGGCCGTCGGCCCTGCCCGCGCCGTTATACCGGGGGAGCGAGAATACCGCCTCGGTCAGGACATCGCCCAGGGTAAGCTCAAGTTCGTCCGCGAAAAAGGCTATTTGCAGGGTTTCAGTTTCGCAGCGGCTCAGAAAATCGTCCGCGTCAGGATCGTCCGGGCTAAGGCCGGCCAGCTCTTTGAAAATATAATAACCCTTGATCCAGTCCTGCCCTACCATAGCCTCGTAGCCCGATCGTTTAAGCTGGTAGATCCGGTAGAGCTCCCTTTCCCTGCTGTTGGGCGCCAGGGATTCAATCGCGTTCCAGGCCCGCCCCGCCAGGCGTACCGATTCGCCCGCCTCGACGGAGCCGGGCCTGGCAAGGCGCCCCGCCAGGGTGGCAAGCCAATGGGCGTCGTAGTACCGTTCTTCCCTAAAAGCCGCCTCCCCGAATTGCAGCGCCTCTACCGCGTCTACCGGTATCCGCCCGTCCGGATCGGGTCCCGGAGGGCGTTCGGAGGGGGGGACGCGATCCTGCAAATACTGGGAACGGTAGAATTCGGCGTCGATTTCGTTTTTTAGCCTGCTTACATCAGGATTTTCCGGCCATATTTGCTCGCAGATCGTCGCGAACCGGGAAGCCTCGGTCCATTCCCCCGTCCGGGCATAGCTTATGGCCTTGTCCCGGGAATCCCTGTACAATTCGCTGCGGAAAATCATGGCTTCCCGGGCGTCCCCGGCAAGGGGCCGCGCCACGAAAAAGAGCGCCCCGTACAGTATTACCGCTATTATGGCGGTAAGGATGGGCAGCCTGAGTCTGGATAAAAATTCCGCGCTAAAGCGCCTTTCCCCCTCCGGGTCGCCGATCCTGCGGCTAAAGGGAATCATCAGGGCGGACATGGCCAGCGCCGGAAAGAAATCGACAAATTCCAGAACCCACTGGGCAAAGCGCCACTCGGAAGAGTACGGGGCAAGGGGCGGCTGCGAAACCGGGAAAAGATACCTGAAACCGAATATTGCCAGGGCGCAGGCCGCCATATACTCGAAGAATATTGCCGGCGGCGATACAAAAAACTGCTTGTTAATCCCGGCCTGCGGGGCGTCCCTCTTTTTCGGCGGCTTTTTCTCCCTGGGGGGCTTTGAAGCCCCGGGGGCTTTGAGAGCCTTTTCCCCGGCCTGCGCGGGAGAGGCCATCAGCTTATCCCCTTCCGCCGTCCCCGGGCCACGGTAACCAGAAGGGTATATAGGATGACGAGCAGCGCTATGCCGGTATAGATTGTGGGGCTGATGAGATCCGGGGGGACAAGCTTTCCGGAAAAAAAGCCGGCAAGGCTTTGTATTTCTTCCGAGTTCAGAAAAACCTCGAAGCCCAGAATGCCCCGGAACAGCAGGACGCCGAAAAACAGATTCGCCAGCGGCCAGGCGGACAGTTCAAACACAAACCGGCAGGAAGACAAAAGCAGGGAAAGGGAAAGCAGGTAGACGCAGAAAAAGAAAAAGCCCGATCGCAGGCGGGTAAAAAGCTGTTCCGATACTATGCCGAGGTCCAGGCCGAGATTGACCATAAACCAGGAATTGCTGCTGTAAAAGGGCGCGGGCGGCAGAGCGGGAGGCGTACTCTGCGGCGATGTCTCCTGGAAGATCAGGGGCCGGTCCGGCATGGCTACTACCCTGGGGCTTGCCGCGTCCGCCGGATCCCCGGTAATCACGATGGTCACATCGCCGGAGCTGAGCCTTAGCCCCGCGTCTCCCAAGGTCCTGCGGGCTACCGACGCCGTAGATTCTACGGCTTCCAGGCGGTTCAGCGCCAGGGAAAAGGCGAAAGAAAAGACGGCTGTAAACAGAAAGACAAAAAAAATGGAAAAGGCGGCGGGCATGGCGCGGCGGGCCGTATAACTCAGCGACAACAGGGCCGTGCAGTAAATCGCGGTGGAAAGGGCGATTTTGGCCGACGCGACGAGTACTACCGCCGGCTCCACGCTATGGGCCGGGACTGCGCGGACCGCGTCGATCCAAATAAAGAGAAACCGGATGCCGGATATTATGAGAAACGACAGGAAGAAGACGCTGCTGGAAAAAAGCGCCAGCCGTGCCAGATTTTTCACTTTCTATGATTATACAGCGGGAAGGCCCGAAGCGCAATGAAGAATAGCAGGCTGACAGCAATTCTGGGAAAGGGCCTGCACAGGGAACGCGCAAGGGATTGGAGGGGTTTAGCCACGGCGCGGAGCGCCGGGGCCGGAGCGGGGCCGCTATGGCGGACACGCGCAGCCCCGTAAAGCCCGGTCCGGGCGCTATAAGCGCCCGGATGCGCCCAAAATTCCTATTCCCCGGAGGCGGAACCGGGCAGGGCTTTCATCTTTGCCTTTAGCTCCAGAAGCATCTGGTCCGCCGCGGTGTCCGACTTTTCAAGCTCCGCGAAACGCTTTTCAAGATTGCCGGTGGACGAAACGTCCTCAAGCTCTTTGGCTGCGGCGGCTTCGGCTTCCATCTGGTCCACCTTGGCGGCCATGCGGTCAAAAGTGTCAAAGGCGGTGCGGTTCCCGGCCACGCTGGAAATCGTGCTCTGGATCTTCTTCTGGGCCTCCGCCCGTTTTGCCCTGGCGACAAGGAGGTTCTTCTTGCGCTGGGCTTCCTCGATCTTGTCCTGGAGTTCCCGCAGGGATACCTTGAGCTGGTCCACGGATTCTTTCTGGGCCGTCCACTGCTTTCTGTATTCCGCGCCGTGATTGTCGTATTCCTGCTTGCGGAGCAGGGCTTCCCTGGCAAGGTCGTCCTTCCCCGCCTGGACCGCCAGCATGGCCTTCCGCTCCCATTCCTGGGCCTGGGCCTCGTGGTTCTGAACTTCCCGCTCCAGTTTCTTCTCGTCCGCGATGGCCATAGCCACCGCTTTCTTGGATTCGATAAGCTGGGTGTTCATGTCGATTAAAAGCTGGTTGAGCATCTTTTCGGGCTTCTCAGCTTTATTGATCATGTCGTTCACGTTGGACGAAATAAGGGTTTTTAACCGTGAAAAAATGCCCATAGTTTATCCTCGATATCCGGAAAGAATGGGGTAATGCTGGGCCAGGGCCAGGCTGAAAGAATCCAGGGTAGATCTGAATTCGCTATAATCCATGGTGTCGTAATCCAGGGTGTTGACAAGCACGATCTGGTTGTTTTCCAGGGCATACGCCCCGTGAACTACATCCGAAGCGTTTAGTTCCAGCAGCCTGGTAAACAGCTCAAGCCGCTTGTTTTCGGGCGCTTCCATTAACGCCACGCGGAAAACTACTACCGGATCGTCGTACATAACCGCGATCCCCGCGAGATTATGCTCGGGATCGTCCACAAGCCAGATATTCTTGTCGACTTCCCGGTAACTGTACATTAGGTCGATAAGGTACTGCTCAATCTTGTTTTTTTCCATAAAATTATACCCAGGCGTCTTTAGCCGAGGAATACCTGCCCCGAATTATCTATCGCCAATATGGTTTTACACTCCGAACAGCGGAAACGCCCTGGTTTAAGGGCTTTGAGCTTTTTGGAACAGATAGGGCAGGCGAAAACCTTGGGGAACAGCGACGCGGATTCGGAACCTACGCCGGCCCGGAAAAAATTCACGGAATCGTCCAGGGTTTCCTTTATGTTGAAGAACTGGGCGAAACCCAGAAGCTGGAATACCTCGTAGACTTTGGGCTGAATTTCGAGGAGGATCAGATCGCCGCCCCGGGGCTTGACCGATTTCAGAAAGGCGGTAAAAGACCCGATGCCGGTGGAGGACACGTAATTAAGGCCCCCGCACTGAAAGATAAGCCGGATATAGCCGGATTCAATCGCCTTGGCTACCCGCTTCTGGAAGTAGTTTGAGTTATACGTGTCAATATAACCCATCAAGAACAGAACCAGACAGCCTTCAACCTCGTCAACCTTTTGAAGTTTTATTTTGAGACTTTCATCTTTCTCGTCGTCAAAACCAGGTACTATATCGTTGTTTGTCATGACATTCCCTTCACCTGTTCCAAAATATCGATAGCCAATCCCGCGCCTGAACCCGGACAACAAGTAATAGCATAAGATTGCCCAAATTACAATACGAAGACTGCCCGGCGATAGACCGGAAACTCCATTATGCTATTTTAGATCGCTTTTGTCAAAGAGATCACAGGTCATATTTTAAAAAAGCCTGTTCATAATGTGCCTGCATTATGGACAGACTCTATTTAAAGCTGCTTCAAAATTCCGGATACTGAAACAGCGGCCCCCTGAGACTGCCGCGCCGGTAAATTTTTTCATATTCATGCAAAAATCCCAAATAACAGGTCTCCCTATGCAGTTTGCAAGGTATAAATATTCACTTTATGAATATTTATACCTTTTTACGCCCGAAGCGCGGCAAACCGCCGGATTTAGGGGAAAAAGGCCGTTTTTTGGCCGCTTCTCCCGCCGGGCTTTGGCCCGAAACCGGTTTTACCGGACCGCAGGCCCGCGCCGGCCGAATTCTGAAACCGGCTTGCTTAAGCTCTTAAATTCAGTATATCGCTTTTGGGCCTTAATCGCCAATTTTCAAACCAATAAACCAAAAAAATTGATTATTTTCGGATTATACTCAAATATAATGATATTTTTTACCCCGCACAAGACGACGGCGCAGCCAAACCGGACAGGGGGCGAAGTCCCGTGAATTTAACGGAAGTGGCGATCGTCCTCTCCCGGCCCGCGGAAAGCGGCAATGTCGGGGCGGTCTGCCGGGCCATGATGAACATGGGGCTTTCCCGCCTGAGGATAGTGCCGGCTGCCGGCGTCGAACTGGACGGGGCCGTTATTGCCGCCAGGGCGGTACACGCCGCCGCTGTCTGGGAAAGGGCGGAATTTTTCCCCGGCCTGGAAGCGGCCCTGGCCGGCTGTGCCGCGGTTATCGGCGTTACCAGGCGCACCGGCCGCCGCCGCAAGGCCCACACCCTTAATCCCCGGGAAACCGCGGCCTTTCTCGCCGGGCGGCCGGGGCCTGCGGCCCTTGTCTTCGGCAATGAGCGCACCGGCCTGGAAGACGCGGAGCTTGAACTCTGCAACATGGCCGCCCACATCCCCGCGGACCAGGCGTTCCCTTCCCTCAACCTTTCCCACGCGGTCCAGATCTTCTGCTACGAACTGCGCCTGGAACTGGGTCCCGGCGCGGTCCGGGGCTTCCCCGGCTGGGTACCCCTGGGGCAGGAGCGGATTGACGCCCTGGTCCGGTCGGTCACCGGCTCCCTGGAATCCCTGGGTTTTTACAAACAGCCCGGCAGGGCGGAGCAGGAACGCTTTTTCCGGGACCTGTTCGCCCGCGCCGGCATAACCCAGCGGGAAGCCGAATACCTGGCGGGGGTCTTCGAAAAAGCGGCGCGCCTGGCGAAAAAAGATATGTGAGCGGAGCTATCGGGCGTGCAAGACGTTTTTTCTTTTTTTGGGCGCATCCCCGGCTCCGCCGGGGACCGGGCTTTACGCTTGTATCTTTTTTGCCCATGGCAAAAAAGGATACCGCTTCAATCCCTTGCGCTGCTGTAAAACGGCATCCCTGCCGTTTTACAGCTTTGAGTTTTTGCGGAGCAAAAACTCATAAATCACCACAGCCGGCATCCCTGCCGGCCCGCCTGCGGCAAATTCCATCTATCCGCCGCTGGCGGATAGCAATGGAAACAGCGGTATCCATGCCGCAGCATCCGCGGCTAAGTTTTTAACCGCAAAGTCGAAAAAGTAAAAGAAGTAAAGAATGAAGACCTCTTTAACTTCTTTCCCTTTTTGGCTTTGAACGTAAGCCGGGGTCAGACCCCTCCCCTTCATTCAAAACTTATTCGACTTCTTCGACTTCGTGGTGAAAAACCTCAAATAAACGTAAACGTATATGGGTCCATACCCCCGCTTGCTCCTGGGTATTTTCATTGCAAAAGTCTGAAATCCTTCCGATAATGAAAGAACGAAGCCTCTAAAAATTTCAATTTTTTGAGGCTTCTTACCCCAGAAACAGGCGGGCAGAATG
>JAIRZS010000126.1 GCA_031267115.1 Treponema sp. | reverse complement strand
GTGGTTTGATCAGAGAGTCTGTAATAACTGAAGGGTTCCCCCAGGGTGTGGTTCAGCGTTATCCGGTGTTCTACCGGGACCAGGGCGTTGTAGTCCGGCAAGTCCATGTGGTAGTGATGAGGTTTACGGGGCACGCTGACGGTGACGACGCCTCCTTTTTTCTCTGTTGCCGCCGTCCGGCGGGACCAGGACCTCGTAGTAATACACGTCAAAGGGGATGGCGGTAAAGATCACCAGGTCCTGGGCGAGCACATTGTTCCAGCCCCAGGACTCCTGTATGTCTCTGGACTCCGACTGGGCCCAGGAAAAGCTGTTCTTCATGGAAGCTTCGACTTCCACTCCCGAAATCCCGAACGGATCCTCTAAATCAAAGCCTATCGACGAGCCCACGGAAAAGTCGAAGCTGTTGCTGGAGCCTGAGCTGGAACCTTTGGTGTAGCCGAAATAGGTGCCGCCGTTTCCGTCTTCGTTTATTCCCGCGTAGTAGGGAGCGGAGGCGAGGACCGCGATGACGTGGGGGTCGGAAAAGAGGAGTTCCCGGTTTCCCGTGTCCCGCAGGATGAAGCTGTCCTTGTCCACGTTGGGCAGGCAGCCGGTTTCCGAGTAGGAATTGCTTCCGATATTCTTTTGGACGGAGGTATATGCTCCGTTGGCGTAATAATAGATCTCTATATTGCCGCTTCCGCAGAAAAACACCACATCGTCTTTCCGGTCGCCGGTAACGTCTCCGATCACGACTTCGTACATACCGCCGTTATAGTTATACACAAAACAGGAAGTGGTACCGGATATCTGCTCAAATTGATTGGAGGAATTGAGCGTATAGAGACGGTTGTCGGCGATGAAATCGGCTTTCCTGTCTCCGTTCACATCCCCAACCGCTGATTGGGGTATAAGCTGGGTATCGGGAAAGGTTCTGCTCGCCGAGTCTACCCAGGTAAAGACCGGTTCAAAGGCGCTGTTCAGGTGGGTTTGTAAGAGCATCACTACCCTTTGATTGTTATCACTATTCCTCGTGCCGTAAAAAACCGTGTCGGGCAGTCCGTCTCCGGTAAAATCGCCTGCCATAACCCTGGCCATTTTCAGGCCGAAGCTACCGGAGGTAATAACATTCTCGGACAATGTTGTGAAACCAGCGACATTGTAGTCCAGAATATAATAGCGCGCGTTAAAATTGGGTTCATTCACGCCGATCGTGAGGCATAGTTCGTCCTTGCCGTCCTGATCATAATCCGCCGCGGTTACCATAGGGAACCACCTATGCCCGGAAGGAATACCAGATGGGTAGTATGGGCCAAGGTGTATTTGGGTTATCGCCAGGTTATTATCCAGAACATACATATAAGCCCCGGGGTAGCCGGGCAGGGTGAGGATACATTCCTGCTTGCCGTCCCCGTTCAGGTCCGCGCTGATAAGCGTCCAGCCGATAAACGGCAGATTCGAGGAGTCAGTCGGCAGCATCTGCCCAGCCGTTTCAGGCAGGGAAAATTCAATGGGCGAGGCAATGGTAAAGTTGCCGCCATTGTATACCCCTTTGTAGACCAGCATCTTGTCGTCCTTTATAACGGCGATAACCACCTCGTCTATCCCGTCCAGGTCCGCGGCAACGGATTTACGCAGATTACGGGTGCTTTCGGTTCCCCCCGCCCAGCCGGTATCTTCTTTGATGTCCTGCCCGATACGATCCAAGGTCGAATTCTCGAAATCCTCAAACAAGGCGTGGTTCTTGCCGTTAATGACATACCCCGCCACAAAGATTTCCCGCTTGGGCTGGGAATAGATCTTCCCCAGGGGGCCCAGGCTCCGCTCGGGACCACTCGAACTCGACACAGCCCGCGCCCGTGACGCGGATGGCCCTGGTGAGGATGTCTGGGGATCGTAGGGCTGTCCGTTAGGCGCCACCGGAAGGTCGGGGGTGGTGGTGTTCACGCCGAGGCTCTGTAGCATCGCAAGATATTGGGCGTTGGTCGTGGAGGTGGATACCTCCTTGCTTACCGTACCGGTAGCCGCGCTGGTTACGCTGCCGCTGTTACCGGCGCGGGTAACCCGTACCTTGATGGTACTGCCAACGTCGGCTTCGGCAACTTTATAGATTGCGCCGGCCGCGCCGGAAATCTCCGTACTGCCCCGGAGCCACTGGTAGGAAATCTCCCCGGTCCCGCCCAGATTGCCGGTGTTTGCCGTCAGGGTTTGGCCGATCACGGCGGTTCCGTTAATGACAACGGTTCCGCTTAACGCGGGGCGGCCGTCGACAACCGCCGCCGTGGGGCCGCCAATTACGCTGCCGCTGTTACCGGCCCGGGTAACCCGCACGCTGATGGCGCTGCCTTCGTCGGCCGCGGTCAACTCATAGCTTACGCCGGTCGCGCCGGGAATGTCCGTACTGCCCCGGAGCCACTGGTATAAAATGGTCCCGCTCCCGCCCAAGGCGGTGGTGTTTGCCGTCAGGAATTGCCCTGTTTTGGGAGTTCCGTCAATGGTAACGGTTCCGGTTAACGGGGAGGTTTGGGCGGTTACCGGGCCGACAGCAACGCTGGTTACGCTGCCGTTGTACCCGGCGCGGGTAACCCGCACGTTGATGGTTTTGCCCTCGTCAGTTGCTTTAACGAGATAGTTCTCCCTGGTCTCGCCGGAAATGGGCTGGCCGGCCAAAAACCACTGGTAGGAAATAGCCCCGTCCCCGCCTAGGGCGATGGTGTTTGCCGTCAGGGTTTGGCCGACCGCGGCGGTTCCTTCGATGGTAACGGTCCCGGTTAGTTCCCCGGTGGCAGGGGTGTCGGAGACGGGGTTCTGGCAGGCGGTAACCATCAAGGCCAGCACCAGGACCAAAGTTCCGGCCGCCCCCAGGACACGAGAAAAAACAGCTTGTTTTAGCGAATTACCTCGTGGGGGGGGGAGGGGTAGCTAAGTCTTTACTATACAAGGAATTATGAGCGTGTGTTCCGCGTGCGCGGGGCGCCATGCTCCCGGGGCTTTTTTCGCCCGTCAGGGTTCGGCATCGTTTCATTGACTGCCTCCTTACCATAATAGAAAACTACAAAAAATCCAAAGAAACTATAGCCGGGTTTTCGCTTTAGCGTCAATGCCGCGCAAGGGGATAAACTCATAGACGCGAATTTTCACCATGGAGTTACGCCGGCAGATAGGGATATTGCGCAATTGGCGCCTTTTCCTGCCTTTTCTTATGCTCCGCCGCTTGCCATTTCTATAATAATTTTTTTATTTTATAAGTATGGATTATGAAAAATTTACAATAAAAGCGCAGGAAACGCTGAATGACGCTTCCGCAATCGCGCAAAAAGAAGATCATTCCCAGATCGATGTTGAACACCTCCTGCTGGCTTTGCTCAGGCAGGAAGGCGGGATAACCCGGCCCCTTGTTGAGCGGGTGGGCGCGGATGCGGACAAACTCATCAGGGACGCCGGGGCCCTGGCCGGGGAAAGCCCCAAAGTCTACGGCGAGGCGGCGCAGCTTTACTTCTCTTCCGCCGCATCCAAGGTTTTGGCCAAGGCCGAAGCCGAAGCCGCGTCCCTTAAAGACGACTACATTTCTACCGAGCATATCCTTATCGCTATTGCCGCCGGGGAAGGGAAGACCTCGGAGCTGCTCAAAAAGGCGGGAGTAACCAAAAACGCCATACTCGGCGCGCTGAAGCAGGTCCGGGGAAATACCCGCGTAACGGATCAGAGCCCGGAGGGGAAATACCAGGTTCTGGACAAATACTGCCGGGATCTTACCGCTTTGGCGCGGCAGGAAAAGCTTGATCCCGTGATAGGCCGGGACGAGGAGATTCGCCGGGTGATGCAGGTCCTGTCCCGGCGGACCAAGAACAACCCGGTCCTTATCGGGGAGCCGGGGGTCGGAAAAACGGCCATTGTCGAAGGGCTTGCGCGGCGCATCGTAGCCGGGGATGTACCCGAAGGGCTCAAGGGAAAGAAACTGCTGGCCCTGGACTTGGGCGCGCTGGTGGCCGGGGCGAAGTTCCGGGGAGAGTTCGAGGAGCGCCTCAAGGCGGTGATCCACGAGGTGCAGGCTTCCGACGGGAAGATCATCCTTTTTATCGACGAACTTCACACGCTGGTCGGAGCCGGGGCCGCCGAGGGCGCTACCGATGCTTCCAATTTATTAAAGCCCGCCCTGGCGCGGGGGGAACTCCGGTGTATAGGGGCTACGACCCTGGACGAGTACCGGAAACATATAGAGAAGGACGCGGCTCTGGAGCGGCGGTTTCAGCAAGTCTACACCGCGGAGCCTTCGGTGGAGGACACTATTGCCATCCTTCGGGGTTTGCAGGAACGCTACGAGGTACATCACGGGGTCCGCATCAAAGACGAGGCGCTGGTGGCGGCGGCAACGCTGTCGGACCGGTACATCACGAGCCGTTTCCTTCCGGACAAGGCCATAGACCTGGTGGACGAGGCGGCCAGCCGGCTCAAGATGGAACTGGACAGCCGGCCCACGGAACTGGACAAGCTGGAACGGAAACTGTTGCAGCTTTCCATCGAAAAGCAGGCCCTGGCCCGGGAAGCGGACGAGTCTTCCAGGGAAAGGCTTGGAAAACTGGAAAAGGAAATCGCCGATACCGCCGCCGAGCGGGACGCCATGAAAGCCCGGTGGGAGAGCGAAAAGAAGGACATCCAGGGCATCAGGGAACTCAAGCAGAAAATCGAGGAACTAAAAATAGAAGAAACCAAATATGAGCGGGAGGGGAATTTGACCAAGGCGGCGGAAGTAAAACACGGCAGAATTCCTGAAGCCCAGAGAAAACTAACCCTGTTGACTACCCAAATGGAGGAGAAGCGAAACGCGGCTGCCAAGGGCGCCGGCGCCCAGGGCGGCGCCCTGCTCCGGGAAGAGGTAAGCGAGGAAGACATCGCCGGGGTGGTCTCTACATGGACGGGTATACCGGTGTCGAAGATGCTTTCCGGTGAACTCCAAAAGTACCTGGACCTGGAAAAGATACTGGAACAACGGGTGGTGGGCCAGGGCGCGGCGGTAGCGGCCGTGGCGGACGCCATCAGGCGGAACAAGGCGGGGCTCTCCGACGAGGGCCGTCCCCTGGGTTCCTTCCTGTTCCTGGGGCCCACCGGGGTGGGCAAAACCGAACTCGCCAAAACGCTGGCGGAATTCCTCTTTAACGAGGAGAAGGCCCTGACCCGTATCGACATGAGCGAATACGGCGAGAAACATTCGGTGAGCCGCCTTATCGGCGCGCCTCCCGGTTATGTGGGTTACGAACAGGGAGGCCAGCTCACCGAAGCGGTACGCCGCCGGCCCTACAGCGTGATCCTTTTTGATGAAATCGAAAAGGCCCACTCCGAAGTGTTCAACGTATTCCTCCAGATTTTGGACGACGGCCGCCTCACCGACGGGCAGGGCAGGGTCGTGGACTTCAAAAACGTGATCATCATCATGACGAGCAACCTCGGGTCGGACCTGATCCTTGGGTTCGGCCCGGACCCTTCCGCCCAAAAAAAAGAAGATCTGCGCGCCTCACTAACGGAACTCCTCAAACAGAGCTTCCGCCCGGAATTCCTGAACCGTATTGACGAGACGGTGATCTTTGACCGCCTCGGAAAAACTGAGATCGGGAAGATTGTGGACATACAGTACAAACGCCTGGCCGCAAGACTCGCTGCCGGACGGAAGATCACCCTTACCCTCACCCGGGCCGCCAAAGATCTCCTTGCCGAACGGGGCTACGATCCCCTCTTTGGCGCCCGGCCCCTGAAGCGGACCATTCAGGCCGAACTGGAAAATCCCCTGGCCAAAGCCATTATTGCCGGGACCATCAAAGATGGCGACACCATTACTGCGGATGCGGTTCCGCCCGGTAAGGGCAGGGAAGACGGGGGTGGCCTTGTGTTTAAGCGGACTTAAAATCTGAGCCGCCCCGACAGGATTACAATCGCCCGTGCACCCGCCGTTTGTCCCGGCGGGAGGGGCCCCAACTCCCCGGCTTTTCCCGCCGCGCCGAAAACTTCACGGTCGAGGGGGACCCGGACCGTGAGGCCCAGGGTAAATCCCTGAAATCTCCC
>JAIRZS010000124.1 GCA_031267115.1 Treponema sp. | reverse complement strand
TTGATCTTGGCGGCCTTGCCTATCTTGTCCCGGATATAGTAGAGCTTGGCGCGGCGAACCTTGCCCGGACGGGCAAGCTCGACCCTGGCGATCCGGGGGGAATGGATGGGGAAGATCCTTTCAACGCCCACGCCGTAGGAATTTTTCCGCACCGTAAAGGTCCTGCCCACGCGGGAATTCTTTATCGCTATAACCAGCCCCTCGTAGATCTGGATACGTTCAGTCTTGCCTTCAACAATCTTGAAGTGGACTTTTACCGTGTCGCCTACCTTGAAATCATCCAGTTCGGTCTTCATCTGGGAAGCTTCAATAGCCCTTATCTCGTTCATTTTGCCCTCGCAATTCCGCGATAACCGCCGCGGTTTCCTTATCGAACAGGTCCCTTTCCTCGCCGGACCGGATCAGATCCGGCCTTAACGCCAGGGTTTTTTCAACCTGTTTTCTCCGGCGCCAGCGCCGTATATTTTCATGGTGTCCCGAAAGCAGAACATCGGGAACCTTCAGAGTATCATAAACTTCCGGGCGTGTATACTGGGGGTATTCCAGTAAATTGCCGGAAAAACTCTCCTCCTCAAGCGAACCGGGCGTTATCACCGATTCAACCAGCCGGTAAGTCGCGTCAATCAGCACCAGGGCCGCCGCCTCGCCGGAAGAAAGCACATAATCGCCGACGGAAATCTCGTCGTCAACGTATAAATCAACGATCCGCTGGTCTATGCCCTCGTAGCGGCCGCAGATCAGTACAAGCTCTGTCTCGCGCGACAGGTCGCGGGCCAGCGCCTGGTTAAAACAGCGCCCGGAAGGGCTCAGGCAGATCACCCGCATGGCGTCGTTCCGGACAGGGCGGCGTTTCGCGCCGACCGCGTCAAGGCAGAGGCCCAAAGGCTCGGGAAGCATCAGCATCCCCGCGCCGCCGCCGTAGGGCGCGTCATCGCAGTTGCGGTGCCTGCCCGGGGCAAAATCCCGGATATTCACAGCTCGGTATTCAACAATGCCCCGGTCCACCGCCTTCGCCATAATAGAGGCGGCGAAAAAAGCGTCGATAATCTCCGGGAACAGGGTAAGCGCCGTGTATTTCATCAGATCGCTCCGGGGGCATTACTCCAGAATCCAGCGGCAGCGGAGTACCGCCCTCCCTTTTTCCGGATCAACCTCGCCGAAAAATTCATCCCGGAAAGGGACCAGCCTCAGTTCCCCGCCGGGAAGCCGCAGCTCCAGGAGCCAGCCGCCCCCGGCCTCAAGAACGCCGGTTACCGTCCCCAGAAATTCGTTGTCCCCGTCGTTCCCGGCATCGGAAACCGGCCCCTCGCGGGCCGCCACAACGCGGATACCCCGCAGATCCTCCTCGTAGAACTCGTTTTCCCCAAGCGGGGCAGCCTCGTCCCGGCCCACCAGCAGGGCCGCGCCCCTCAGAAGAGCGGCCGCCTCCGGGCTGTCAACGCCTTTGAATTTGACAATCAGGCGCGTACCGGAACCGGCGATCTTCTCTACCTCGCAGACCCGCTCCCCGTCCGGCAGGCGCAGACAGGCCTTCCGCAGGCCAAACAGATGGGCGGTCTCCCCGGAAAGGGAGCGCAGCCTGATAAACCCTTCAAGCCCGAAAGGCGCGCCCAGAAGGCCGGCGACAAAACGTTCAGTCATAAACAGCCCGGCGCCGCGGATGCCGGATCAAAGCCGGAAGCTTTCCCAAAACCAGCCGGGGTTGGGAAAATACCCGTCAGTCCAGAATCTCCAGAACCGTATGCTTCCCGGTCTTCGCGGTAGCCGCCTGAAGCACCGTCCTAATCGCCTTGGCAATGCGGCCGTGCTTCCCGATAACCTTGCCGATATCTTCCGGCGCGACCCGAAGTTCAAGGATTGTCGATTTTTCGCCCTCAATCACGCTCACCGTAACCGCGCCCGGATCGTCCACCAGAATTTTCACGATATATTCGACCAGATCCTTTTCCATACGCCGCTCCTTTTTACTTAAGAGGGGGAAAGCCTTCCCCCTGCCCTCAGGCCTCCGGCCTTCGGGACACCCCCTTCTCCTGGGGGCCGGCCCCCAAACCCCCGGCCGGCATTCCGGGAAAAAAACGCCAGAAAAGCGTGTTTTCCCCTGCGAACGCAAACCTGAGCCTTCGGGCCGGCGCGGAATTAACGCGAAATTCCCAAAACCAACCGGCTTTCGGGAAATATTCAAATTAAAGGGAAAAATTCTTCTTGTTGAAAAGGCTGCGGACCGTATCGCTCACCTTGGCGCCGTTATCCACCCAGGCGCGTACCCTGTCCGCGTCAAAACTGATCTGCTTTTCCTCGGCTTCAATAGGGTGGTAAAGCCCCAGCTCTTCGATAGTCTTGCCGTCCCGCGCCGACCGCGTGTCCATAACCACGATGCGGTAATAAGGCCGTTTTTTGGCCCCGAATCTCTTTAACCTGATACTGGCACTCATACAAGTCCTCCTTGAGTGTTTCCGGCGGGCAGCTTCTCGCAAAGCCGCAGCCCGCCGAGGCCGGAATGGCAATTATTCCGCTTTAGAGGCCCGGCCCGGCCCCCGATCGGATAAAAATGACAAGCAAACGCGCCCCAAGCGCGGAAACTTCCAAAACCCGGCAGGCTCTGGGAAATGTTCTACATATAACGGATCTGCCGCTCTTGGTCAAGGGGTCGCAAACTAAAGGCGCACCTGCCAAATTTGTCTTCGCCATATTTTCTCGATAAAAATTTATCCGGAAATTTGGTGTCTGGCACCTGCGGCATGGATGCCGCTGTTTCCAAAGAAGGAGGTCAAAAAAAGAGCTTGAGAACAAAAACTTATTCGACTTTTTCGACTTCGTGGTTAAAAAATTCCACTGAATTCAGCGCCTGGCACGTTTCCGCGCAAGGGATTGAAGCGGTATCCTTTTTTGCCGGGGGCAAAAAAGATACAAGCGTAAAGCCCGGTCCGCGCGCCAGGGGCGCGCGGATGCGCCCGGGATAACCGGGAACTCCCGGAAGGATCGGGGATACCGGAGGCGGCGTTTATCCCTTATTCCGCGTATACCATGAGCAGGGGGTTCACCTCCCGCATTTTTTCGCTGAAGCGGCGGGCGAAATCCGGCCCGGGCTGCGCGGGGATAACCCAGCCCGCGACGGCCCTGCAATTTTTGAGCCGCCTGTAGGCGTGGCGCAGGGCGTCCAGAAAACGATCCTCCTCTTCAGGCGTCCGGGGAATGCCGTCCGGGGCCTTCCCCCTGGAATCGACAAGGACGGAAAGCCTCGCCGCGCTTGCGGCAAGGAAGATTTTCCTCAAATAGGCCAGGTATTCCTCGTTATAGACGCCGGGTTCCCCGCCGGCAAGGGCCGTCCAGGGGAGCATAAAGCGGATAAAGCCCGCGCCGCCCGCGCTGATCTGCTTCAGGCAGGATTCCGCGCCTTCCGGGGGAAAGGGCCTCCCCTCAAGCTCAACGCCCCGGAGGCCCCCGCCAAAAACCCCCTGCCCGCCCTCAGGCCGGGGATTGAAATTATCGCTAAAATTTCGCATATTTTACCTTGAGTGTGTTTGGAAAAAATCCGTATTTTGTAATAATATATAATTATCGGGTGTTTTTTTCAAATTCCCGGCAGGCCGGGCTTCCGGGCAGGAGACCCCTTTCGAATAAAAGAGTGAGGATTACGCTATGAAAAAAAGAGTATTTTTTGCCTTTGGTCTGGTTTTTTTTGCCGTTTCTATCGGATTCTCCCAGGAAGCCGGAAACGCCGGTTCCGGGCTTTCCGCGGAACTGCAAATGTACTTTGACCTTTACGAACAGGCGAGAACCTGGGGTGAAAAACAGGGGGTTTTGCAGAGTACGGTCGAGGAGGCGCCCGGCGGGGCGGAACAGCTTTACGCGAGCATACTGCGTTCCGCGCTTACCGCGTATTCGTCGGCCAGAGGCGCGCAGGACCTGGCGATGGCCGATTCGATTATCAAGACCGTAGTGGAAAAGCTGGGCGATGCGAAGTATTCCGCCGCCGCCGCGGATGTCAACCGCGTAGTAACCACCGTCAGGGATTCCGTAGTCCGCTCGATTTCGATGACCGCCCTGGGCAAAATGCAGGCGAAAGAGTACCTTCCCCAGATTGTCAGAATCCTCCAGGACCTGAACAACCAGCCCGCTGCGCAGAACCGCCAGTCAAGCGAGCAGCTTGCCTATGGGGCCATTGTCGCCCTGGATTATTACCAGGACGAGGCGGGGTATATCCCGGTATTCTTCGCGGTCCGCGGCTGGTACGACGACTGGGTAAAAACCCAGGCCCGGCAGACCCTGGCGAAAATTTCCGCGGAACCCTGGGATCCGCTTATTTCCGTGATTAAAAGCTCAAGTTACACTATAGAAAACAAGAAGGAAGCCCTTCAGGCCATAGACGAATCCTCCGCCGAAAATACCAAGAAATCCGAGGCCGCGAGCGCGTCCCTGGCCCAGGCCTGGCTTGCCGCGCCCAGAAGCAGCCTTGACCGCGAAAACATCAAGGACCTGCGCAAGGCTTCCATGGGAATGCTGGGCAGGTACGGGACCGAGGACAGTTCCAGCTACGATTACCTTGAAAGGACCTATAATGCGGGCGATCTGGATGAAAAACGTTCGGCCATCGAAGCCTTGTCAACCATGGCCAATTCGCAGTCAATAGCCATCCTGTCGCGGTTTCTCCAGGCCATGAACGGCAAGCTTGACGACAACACCCTGACCAATTCCGACCGGGCCATGACCCAGGCGATCATCACCGCCCTGGGGAAGACCAGGAACAGCGAGGCCAGGCCTGCCCTCAGCTCGGTTCTGAGCCACGACTGGACAAACGCGATCAAGAATCTTGCCCGGACCAACCTGCAAAACCTCTAGCGGGAGAATACGGGGGCTCAAAATCCGGTTTTGGGCGCATCCGCGGGCCAACCTGCCCGCAGGGCAGGACGGCCCGCGGACCGGGCTTTACGCTTGTATCTTTTTTGCCTGCGGCAAAAAAGGATACCGCTTCAATCCCTTGCGCGTTCCATGGTGGGGAATTTTACCGCTATTTATCTTACCGCAAAGTCAAAAAAGTCGAATAAGTGAGGCTGTTCCAAAACCCGGTTGGTTTTGGCTAGGCTCTTGGAAAAACCGGTCAAAAGCCCGGTTTTTCCCCTAAATCTAAGGAAGCTGTTCCAAAAACTGAAGTTTTGGAACAGCCTCAAGTATAAGAAGAAGGTCAAAGAAAGGACTCCAGAGCAAGAACTTATTCGACTTTGCGGTAAATCCGGGAATATACGTACCAACTTAAGGACCCCGTATTGCAGGCAGGGCCGGGGATTGGTACAAT
>JAIRZS010000096.1 GCA_031267115.1 Treponema sp. | reverse complement strand
TTTGTGATTGTTGTGGCGTTCCTGATGCGGAATACGCGCTGGGGGCGGAACATCTACCTTATCGGCGGCAACGAGGAATCGGCGTGGCTCGCGGGGATCAAGCGGGACGGTATTACCATTTCCGTGTTTACCCTGTCGGGCCTTAGCTGCGCAATCGGGGGCGCCATCTTCGCTATATGCCAAAGTTCCGCCCTGCCCAATCTGGGCGAAAAGGGAATTTCCCCCCTGCTTGTGGCGCTGGCGGCTACGATTATCGGGGGGACCGCTACAACCGGCGGCAAAGGGAGCGTTTGGAACACCTACGCTTCGGTATACGGCCTTATGGTTATGTCGAATGTGCTTACATCGCTTTCCGGAAAGTACGAGGTCCAGATACTTGCCAACGGGCTTGTATTGGCGGCCTGCGTCGTGTATGAAACCATAACAAATTATTTCCGCTCGAAACGTGTGGGAGAGCGGGCGCTGCTTCTGGAAGAACTCGCGAAAAACGGCGCGGCCTGACGCGAAGCACCGGAACGGCAGGAGGAAGCGGGCCTGGCCTTTGCGCCGTTAAAGCCGCTCCTTGTTTTGATATTTACACCATATGGTGTGGGTATATATTTTTCTCGAATATGGAGGAATTGGTATGAAACGTACATTACTGACGGCGCTTTTAGCATTGGTTATTGGCGGTTCACTGGTTTTCGCGGGAGGCGGACAGCAATCCGGCGGAGGCGGCGCGGCAAGCGGTGACAATTTGCAAAAATCTCTTGCCCTGGATACTTCCGGGGTTAAGAGCACGGACGGGCAGACGCTGATGCCGCCGCTTGCGGCAAAGCAGGTTCCCGCGCGGCCCTCAAACCCGGACGCCCTTCCGGAAGATGATCCCCTTCACTGGTACGATCAGGAATACGCGGGGTGGAACGCCGGTTCGAAGATCAACCCGGCAAAATCGCCGGCCAACGGCAGTATCGGCAAGCACGTTATCGTGATTGTGCACGGGGATCACCCCTGGACCACCGCCTATATGAACGGCGCCACGAAAGCCGCCCAGGCGCTGGGCATGACCATCGATCTCTGGTCGCCGAACTGGGATGTCAATGTGCAGAACCAGATGATAGCCCAGGCCATTAACCAGAAACCTGACGCTATCGGTGTCATCCCTATTAACGCGGAATCGGCGGTTCAGCAGTTCCGGCAGATCAACCAGTCCGGGATTCCCGCCTTCGGAACGAACACCCTTACCACCGCCGAGGCTATGCGCTATATGGTAACCTGGACCGGTCCGGATGACTGGGGGCAGATGCGGAAACTGGCCCGCCAGCTTGCGGACACGATGGGGAAGAAGGGCGGTATTGGCTATATTACCCACAATCCCGGCGGCTCCCCGTATTTTGCCCGTATGATGGGCCCGCGCACGGAACTCAGGAGCTACGCGCCCGACATCAGGACCCTGGACTTCCAGAGCCCCGGCTTTGACGCCGCCGCTACCAAACAGGTAGTGGCCGACTGGATCACCCGTTTTGGCAGGGACCTTAACGCCATCTTCCTGGCCGACGATTCTGCCCAGGCCATAGGCACCGCTGACGCCCTCAAGGAAGCGGGCAGGACGGATATCCTCGTGGTTGCCGCGGGAAATTCAAAAGCCGGTATGGACCTTATCGCCGCCGGCGACCTGCTTGGCATTACCTACCAGACAGCCGAAGGCGACGGCGCGGCTGTGGTCAAGGCAATGGCCGACTTCTTTAACGGCAAGAGCCTGCCTGAAATCGGCTACCTTGCCCAGGACATTATCACCAAGACAAACGTCGCGGGCTTCCAGCCGCCCCAGTGGTAGGGTTTTTTTAACCTGACGGTTGAAAAAACCGCGGGGAATCGGCTGAAAGGCCGATTCCCCGCATCCCCGCATGGGGTCTTATTTATATAACAAGTAACTATTCAGTCTACACCCGCCAATAATTGCTAGGCGGGGATAGCTCGAAAAAAATGGCAGTTTTTTTCGAGCGGAGGGGGTCCAGACCCCCTCGTTCAACCGGATATGGCACAAAGTCTTGTCAAGACTTTGTGCGGAGTGGGGGCTTTAGCCCCCCGGCTGAATAATTACTATAACAATAACATTAATGACAAGGGGCAGAATATGAAACGCTACGGATCGGTGATCGGTGTCCGCGCCGAAAAACTGGAGGAGTACAAGAAACTCCACGCGGCTGTCTGGCCGGATGTTTTGAAGATGATCAAGGAATGCAACATCGTTAATTATTCTATTTACTATCACGATGGGCTTTTGTTCAGTTATTTTGAATATGTTGGCAATGATTACGATGCCGACATGGCGAAGATGGCGGCGGACCCTATGACGCAGAAATGGTGGGATGTCTGCAAGCCCTGCCAGCGGGCCCTTGAAAGCCGCGGGGAAGGCGAATGGTGGGCCGGAGCCGAAGAGGTATTTCACACGGATTAAGGGCGGTTCCGGAAATTCCGGCTGCTTTATGCGGGGGGTAGCGTAATCTGACCGCTTCGTCAGGGGCGGCGGTTGCGCCGCTGTTTGGGAAGCGGGCAGATGGAGCGCAGGGGGGCCGGACAGGGTATGCGGATGTCTGCGGCTGCCCGTATGGTAACAGGCCCCCCCTAAAAAACAATAACTAACTTAGTAGAAAAAGTTTTATGTTTTATGTTTTATGTTTCCACAGAGGAGAGACGGTATGGACACGAAACAGCAAAAGAATGCGCGGCTGCGGGCGGCGCTTGCCAATAGAGAAGGGGACCGGGTGCCGGTTTCCGATTTTTTCTGGACCGGCTTTGTAAAACGGGCCAGAAAAAAATGGGGAGAAGAAGTTGATGTGTACCGCAAACTGGATCTTGATTATATCGTGATCAACCCTAACATGGATCCTGTTATAAAAGATTTTGAGATTCTTGAGGAAAAGGGCGAGGATATTATTCTGAAGACGGGATTCGGCGCGACGGTCCGGCGCAGCGGTACTATTCCCATGCCCTCTTTTGATAAATTTTCCGTTACCGCGCCCGAAGAGATGGCGGATTTTGTGCTTGAAGACCCGAAAGACAGGCGGCGGCTTTACCGCGCGGGGGATGATCAGATCAACTGCCTGGGGGACGCGCTGGCCCGCAACATCCCAAGCTGGAATGACCGGGTGGACGCCTACTGTAATGATATGCCGGTTTACGGCTCTATTTGCGAAGGATATGAATTTCTCTGGCGCTGCATAGGCTCGGAGAACGCGCTGTACTGGATGGTGGAAGAGCCGGAGCTGTTCGGCGATTTTACGGAGCGCATAGGCGATTTTGTGGCGGCCCTTACCGAGTACCAGATCGAGGAAAGCCGGGGCCGGCTTTCGGGCATGTACGTCTGGGGAGATGTGGCTTTTGTAACAGGGATGCTGTTCAGCCCCGGGATTTGGCGCAGGCTCTTTAAGCCTATAACGGCGCGTATTATCAAGATATGCCACGACGCGGGGCTTCCGGTTATTTACCATGGCTGCGGCAATGCCTCGTGCATTTACAACGATTATATCGAAATCGGGCTTGACGGGTACAACCCGCTGGAATGCAAGTCCGGTCTTGATATTGTGGAACTGCAAAAGGATTACGGCGGCAGGATCTGCTTTGTGGGCAATATCGACGTGCGGGAACTTGAGAGCGGCAGCCGGGACCGGATAAAGCGGGAAACCCTGTACAAGCTCCAGAGCGCCGCGGGCGGCGGCTGGATATGCCAGACCGATCATTCGGCAACCAGCGATGTGGCCCCCGAAGACTACGAGTACATGGTCGAATTGGTGCGCGACTACGGCCGGTACCCGCTGGACATGGATCGCATTAAAGGGGATCTTGCCGAACTGGACAGGAAATTGAAAAAGTAAAAGAGAGACCGTCCGGCGACCGATTGTTTTCCGGACGGTCAAAAGGAGGAGGGCTTTTTAGTTACTGCTTCTGTTTAGAACTTCCAGACAAAATCAATATAGATAACATTGTTGATGTTGGAAGATTTTTTGGCATCGTCCGCATCCGCGAAGGCTCCTTCAGGGCCTGTCGAAAAGGCGAAAAGATCCCCGATTTCGATAAAGGTATTCTTGTCGATGTTAAACTTAACCGAAGGCCGGACGGCAATGACGGAAAGATTATCGGCATCTCCGTTGTCCGCGTAGGCGAAGACTTTGCGGTGATAGCTCGTACCCGTCACCGGAAGGGTAATATCACCGGTGCCGGAGTTTATGCTTGCGGTCCCGGTTAGGGCCTTACCGGCCATAAGGTAGTTCAGATCCAGCCTCGGGACAATCGAGCCGATGGCATAGCTGATCCAGGGATTAAGGTGCAGGCCGAAATCGTGATCTACATCTTTTTCCGATCTAATGTACTGGACGGCGTTTAGTCCGAATGAGAGATCGCCCATTTTGTACCCGATGGTTTCGTAGAGGTTAAAGTCGATATTGTCCTTATCCTTGTCCGCGCCGGTATCCTCAAGTTTGTCAGCTTCGACTTCAAGCACGGCGGTGAGGTTTTTTACCGCCAGGAGCTGCGCGCCGAAGATCAGCTTTGACGTTTCGTTGCCTGAAAAAACCTCTGAATCCGCATCGGCAAACCGGGAAACCGTGTTTACCGTCTGGTTTGCGGTGCGGAAGCTGGCAGTGGCTTTGAAAAGGTCCGGCATGGAATAACCCGCGCTGACAGTGTACTTGAGCCTGTCAAGCGGAATATCAAGGTCCGAAAATTTTGTTGTCTTCGTAGTTGTCTCACCGGCGGGTGTCTCGATAATATTGTTGCTGCCGCCGCCCTGGGGGGTTATGACATAAGCGCCCACGCCCAGGTTAAGGCCGGCAATGGGGCTTATCTTTACCAGGGCGCCGAGTCCCTCGCCTACGTCGTCGTTGAGGATAGCGCCGCCGCTGTTCCAGGTGCCGTCGTCCACAAGGCCGCCGTTTACGGTAAAGATATTGTTCAGGAACGAAACCCAGCCGTAGGCATAGGGGAGGGAAAAAGCTCCCAGTTCGAAATTGGACTGGGCCTGGAACCGGAACCTTGCCCCGGCGGTACCTTCCGCATTGGTATACGAACCGTTCAGGCGGAAGCGGTAGCCGGGCTGTTCCGAATCTACGCCGAAGGCGGTTATTTTGGGATCGGCGGTTTTCGTGCCGCTTCCGTCCGGTACTTTGGTATTTGTCAACACAATTCCGAGGCCGCTGTTTACATAACCGTCGAATTTGAGTTCTTGCGCGAAGAGGCCGCCCGCTATCACGAGAACAAGGACTCCCAACATGGTTTTCTTCATACTGTATGCTCCTTAAAGTTTTTAAGTTTCTACAAACATAATAAAAAAAGAAATTGTGTTTGTCATTCAAAAAACTGTTAAAAGATTGTCAAATAACGGTTAAGCGGGCAGGCGTTATAGGTCCCGCGTTCAGCAAGGCTGTGTTTTTTCACCGGCTTTCCGCCGTCGGAAAAATGGCAGCGGATATCCCCGCCTATGAAGCGGAAGCGTCGCGGTAGGCGCTCCCCGCAGCGCTTTGATGGCTTTGAATAAGATCCGTGTAAACTTTTAACAGCCCCGCAAAGATAAAATCCCAGCTCCGGGAGCGGGCGGTTTTTTCCCCGTTTTCCGCTAGGCGCCGGCGCAGCGAGGCGTTATTCATGAGGGCTGCCAGGTTTTCCGTAAAGCCCGCATAATCCCCGCAGGCGCAGAGCAGGGAGTTTCGCCCGTGGAAAAGAAATTCCGTTACTCCCCCGCCCGAAACGCCCGCTACCGGTAATCCGCTGGCCAGGGCTTCGAGCGGGGCGTTGCCGAAAGTTTCCGTTCCCGAGGGGAAGGCGAAACAGTCGGCGGACGCGTACAGTTCCGAGAGGCACCGGCCTGTCTTAAAACCGGTCAGGATCGCATTGGGCGGCCTTTTCTGCCGGATAATGTCCTCGTATGGCCCGCCGCCGGTAAAAACAAAAGCCGTTTTTCCGGGAAAACGGCTCTCAATTTCGGCGGCGGCGCGGAGCAGCATATCCAGCCCCTTTTCCGGAGACAGGCGGCCTACGTAAAGGAAAACAAATTTGCCGTCTACCCCAAGCCGCCTCCGCAGATCCCGGCTCCTGAATTGAGGGCTGAAGGATGCGGTATCAATGCCCCGGGACCATATTTCCAGATTCCTGTACTGCTTGCGGAAGAGTTCTTCCAGGGTATGTCTGGAAGGGGCCAGGATTCTGTGGGCAGAGGAGTAAAACCACGCCAGATACTTTTCCAGCGGGGTTTTGAGAAAATCCAGGCGGAAATACCGGAGGTATTTGCAGTAGTCTGTATGATAGCTCATAACCAGGGGCAGGCCCCGGGTTCGGGCATACTTCATGCCCCGGTACCCGATCCCCAGCTCGGTAACTACGTGTACCAGATCGGGCTTAAAGCTGGCGCAGTACCGCGTTATTTCTTTGGCCGGAGGAAAGGCCAGGCTGCTCTCCGGAGAAAAGGCCGTGGCAAGGCCCTTAAAGCGGTGTACCCTCTTATGGGCGGGAATTTCCGGCCTTTCCGCCTTATGCGGGTACTCCGGGGCGAAAAAGGCGTATTGGATGTCCTGTTTTTCCAGATACCCCAGCAGCCTGGAAAGGGTATTCGTTACTCCGTTTACCTCCGGCATAAAAGTATCGGTAAAGTAAGCGATTTTCATTTGCAGCTCCTTTATCAGACGATCAGGCAGGATCGCCTTAACATTAGCGGAGCTGATTAAAATTAATATCAAGAATTTGTAAAAGAGGCGTAAAATAAAAAGCGCTACGCGTCCCGGACTATGCCCATTACCAGTTTTTCCCAGCGGTCAAGGTAGTCCAGATGGTAGCCTATGGTGCTCACGTCCTTTTGGATAACCTCAAGCGGCGTGTTGTTCGCCCTGCACGCGGCTATCGCGTTGCGCACCGTCCTGGCCATATTATCGCTGTCAAACTCTATCGCCAGAAACGCCGGGTTCGGCTTTAGCGACAGCACGTAGTCCCCGTGTATGTTTTCCGCCCCCTTCCCCACGTCGGCCCACGGACTCATCGATATTTTGCGTACATTCTTCAGTTTCCGCACAATGTTGATCTTGTTGTGCAGCGGCTCGCAGCACCCGTAGTAGAGCAGCCCGAAACGGTCGTACAGGGGCCGGACCAGTTCAATCTCGTATTCCTCGTGCATGGCAGGGGACATGGTCGCGAAAACCTGGGCCATCCCGAACGCCCAGACGTTTTTCGCCGTCGGCACGGCCTGGCCTTCCTCCATCGGCGGCAGATCCCCGGTATACGCCCCGGTGCAGTGGACGTACTGCATCTGCGGGTCCAGAAGCCCCAGCCTCTCGCACTGGTCCAGGGTCGACA
>JAIRZS010000343.1 GCA_031267115.1 Treponema sp. | reverse complement strand
ACCAACCTGGACGTTGCCAGGGGGCTTATGCTGCCCTACGGCCTTACCATTGACTGTGTCCTGAGCGGGCCTGAGGCGATAGAGAAGATACGCAAAGAAGAAGTGAAGTACGACGCGGTGTTTATGGATCACATGATGCCCGGCATGGACGGCATTGAGGCAACCCGGATCATCCGCAATGAAATCGGCACGGAGTACGCGAAAACCGTGCCAGTCATTGCCCTTACCGCGAACGCTCTGGCGGGAAACGAGGAGATGTTCCTCAACACGGGGTTCAACGCCTTTATCGCCAAACCCATTGACATTATGCGGCTTGACGTGATCCTTAACCAGTGGGTGCGGGACAAGCAGACCGAGGAGACCCTCTGGAAGGCCGAACAGGAGCAGTCGGCCAGAGAAGCCCAAACCGAAACCGCGGCGTCCGGCAGGCTGTTTGAAAACACGGAACTGGAGGACATAGATGCCGGGGCCGGGCTGAAACGGTACGGGACCGGGGAAACATACCTGCGGATACTTCAGTCCTATGTAACCCACTCGCCGGGGCTGCTGGAAAAGCTCCGATCCCTTACGCGGGAAACCCTGCCGGATTACGCGATAACTGTTCACGGCCTTAAAGGGGCAAGCTACGGCATCTGCGCCGACGAAATCGGCAAGGACGCCGGGGAACTGGAACACGCGGCAAAGGCCGGGGACTATGAAAAGGTAAATTCCAAAAACGCCGCGTTCATAGCGAAGGTTGAAACAAGCCTGGAAAATTTAAGGGAATTGCTGCGGGCTGCGGCGGAGGACGCGGAAGACAAAGAGGGAAAAAGAAAAACCGCCATCCCGGACAGGGCTGTGCTTGAAAAGCTGCTTGAAGCCTCGAAGCATTTTAAACCCGCAATAATGGAAGATCTTGTAAAGGAACTTGAAAGCTGCGAATACGAATCGGGCGGGGAGCTTATCCCCTGGCTCCGCGAGCAGCTTGACAATCTGGAATACGACGCCATAAAAGAAAAGCTGGAATCCCTTCCTGCATGAAATACTACCTGCCGTAAACCCGCCGGATTCCGGTTATGTGCCAGAGCCCCTTTTTGTTCTTTTCCAGGGAAAGTTCGTCCGAACAGGGAATGCCCGCCGGAAGGGGCGGCGCGGGGGATTCGTTTCCGGCTGGGGAGGCGGCGGCATCGCCGCCGGACTCCGGGTATGGGTTAAAGAAAAGGTACTCCGCCCGGTAGCCCAGGCGGCCGTCGCTTTCGTCCGTATCTATTCCCTCAAGATGCAGCCCGTCTATCCCGAACACCGCCTTTTCAGGGACTCCGCCGCCGCTTTCCCGCCACTCTTCCGGGCTGATAAAAACTGTTTGGGCTTCGTAGGCCTGCCTTACCTTGCTTACTACGTAGAGGCTGGTTATCATATTGATGTCGTCTTTTCCCGCGCCGCCTGCCACGCAGGCCGCCGCTGTTTCGTGGTCCATGCCGGTAATAGCCTGGTAATAGCTTTCAACGACCGTAACGCCGTCCATGCCCCGGGTGCTGGGCCCGCCGAGCCGCGCCTGTATTACGCTGCCCGCGGCGAGCGCGGCAGCCAGCGCCGCCCCGGTAACGCCCAGGATGGCGGCGCGGTTCCGGCGGAGAAAGCGTTTCGCTTTTACCGCCTTACTGCGTTTTCGTAAAAAGCGATCCCTCTCAGTTTCCAGGGCCTGCCTCTCTTCCCGGCTGATGTCGCGGAAAAAACCGGCGGCGCTGCCGTCCGTCCCGGTATTGCCGGCGGCGGCGGTAAAGAGCCGCGCAAAGTCCGCAAGCCGGGGCCTGCCGGCTTTAAGCTTCGGGCGGGGGGAAAGAGCCGCCGTGATAAGCGAGGCGGCTTCCCCAAGCAGGCCGGGGGCGGCCAGGCGCGGGGGGATAAAGACGCCTTCCCGTATATCCTCGCGGAGCGTGTCCCGGCTGCGGCCCGGATAGGGGAGGGCGCCCGAAAGCGCGCGGTAAAGCAGGGCGGCTGCGGCGAAGGCATCGGCTTCCTCCCCTGAATAATCCGGGTGGGTCCAGCATTCGGCCCCGTTTATCCAGGCCCCGGCGCCTCCCGCGTCAAAAACCCGCCGCACCGCGGCTTCCGGCAGAAAGAGCACGGTTTCCGCTTTTTCATCGACAAGGGCCGCGCCCGGCCAGGGGAGGGGGCGGCCTTCCTGGGGAAGGGCGTCCCTTGCGCGGACCCAGGCGGCAAGGGACGCAAGCGCGCCGGGCGTATTGGGGGAAGCGGGATCATTCCCCCGCGTGATAATTTCGTCAAGGGAAAGCCCGGCAAAGTCCGGCCCCCAGATGACCATGACCGGCCCCGGCCGCCCGCCCGCGGCTATCTCCGCCACCCCGCCGGGCCGCCAGGCCTCAATCTGCGGGGCAGGGGAGGAGCGGAGAAAGACAATACAGCCCGCCCCGGCGGCAAGAAACGCAAGCCTTGATCGGGCAAAGGCCTCCGCGCTTAAGCCGGTGTCAAGCCCCAGAACCTTCCCGCCTTCGTACTCAAACCGGAAAATACCGTTCATGGCGGTTTTACCGGGCGTCCGGCGAATAAAGGTAACGGAAATATTCCATATCGGTGGAAAGGGTCTTGTTCAAAGCGGGAATAGTGTTCCGGTAGGATTCTATTGCCCGCCAGAATTCAAAGAAGGGGCGATCCTTGCCGTAAGCTTCCGCGTAAACGCGGGTGGCTTCGGCATCGGCCGCGCCGCGCACAGTTTCCGAACGCGCGTATGCGGCTGAAAGCAGCGAGCGGCGCTCGTTGTCCATCTTGCCCATCCATTCGGCCTTTTTTCCCTCGCCCTCGGAACGGTATGCCTCGGCAATCTGGTTGCGCTCCTTGATCATCCGGGCGTAGACACTCTGGGTAAGCTCGTCCGAATAGCCGATCTGCCGGGTTACCACGTCGATAAGCTCAATGCCGTATTCGGGGACCATGCGCCGCGAACGGCTGAGGATCTCCTCCGCAAGCTGCCGCCTCCCCCTCTGGATAGGCTCCCGGTTGTTCTCGCCCTGGACCGCCGGCGCGGGAATATCTCCGGCGCCCGCCGCGCCGGCAAGGCCGGAAATGTCCGCCCTGTCCTGCCTTTCCAGAATAATGTTGGAATTCCGCACCGATTCCCTTAAATAATTTTCCGCGACCACGGTCTTTACCTCGGAATCGATAACCTCGGCAAGTTTCTGGTAGGCGCTGTTAATCGTGGTGATAGACTCGTAGAATTTCTGCGGATCGGCTATGCGCCACCGGGCCGTAACATCGGCAAATATATACTGTTTCTCCCTGGTAGGGATACTCTTCTGTTCCCCGTCCCAGGCCATGATCCGTTTGGGGTAGCGTACCACGTCGTCAACAAAAGGCGCCTTCAGGTAAAACCCCGCCTCTGTTACCACATTGACGATCTTCCCCATCTGGACCACCACAGCCTGCTCCCCCTCGTCGATAATATAGAAAGGCCCCGCCAGCAAAACCCCGGCGCTTAGTACAACAACCGCTATCAGAATTATAATAAGTTTTTTCACGCTAATCCCCCCTCCGCGCCGGACCCAGATCTCTAAGCGGCAGGAAATTATCAAAATTGCGGTCGATAATTACCGTTTCCCTGTCGTCTTTAAACACTTCTTCTACCATTTCGTAGTAGAGCCGGCGGCGGGTAATTTCCGGCGCCTTGCGGTACTCTTCGTACACCGAATTAAAACGCGCCACATCGCCCTGTGCCCGGTTAAGCCGTTCCGTGGCATAGCCCTGGGCCACCTGTATCAGCCGTTCCGACTCGCCCTTGGCCTTGGGTATCTCCGCGTTGTAGGCCTGGAGCCCCTCGTTGATAAGCCGGTTCATGTCCTGCTCCGCCTTGTTTACATCGTCAAAGGCCTCCTGCACGCCCGGAGGCGGATCGATGTTCTGGAGCTTTACGGCTATCACGTCGATGCCCAGGCCGAAACTCCGGAAGGTCTCGTTCATGATGCTTATCCCCTCAATCTCGATGGCGCTCCGCTCCGGCCCCATAATGTCCATAATGGCGCGGTCGCCCACCAGCGTGTTGATAGCCGACCTGGACACGTCGCGTATGGTCTTTCCCCGTTCCATCACGTTAAAGGTCCAGGCCACAGGGTCCACGACACGGTACTGGATAATCCATTCCACATCAATGATGTTAAGGTCCCCGGTGAGCATGGTAGATTCCCTGGTCTCGCTCGCGTAGGTTGACGAAATCCCGCTTTGCAGGGTGCGAAAACCGAATTGCTCGGTCTGGACATTCTTGACATTCACCACATAATGCCTGTCGATGCCGAAGGGCAGCTTGAACTGAAGCCCCGGCCCGGCGGTCATGCGGTATCTCCCGAAGCGGGTAACTACGGCCTCTTCGGTTTGGTCCACGATATACACGCTGGTTCCCATCAGAACGATCACCGCGATAGCGCCGATAACCAGGAGGACTGTCGCCGGGCTCAATACGGCGGCCAGCCTGGAAGGGGTAACATTTTTCACTCAGTCTCCTCTGCCGGAACGGCAAAACCTTCTTCCGGCTCATTTTAAAGTAACGCTTTTCGTATTAAACGTCAATGAACCGGCGTGTTATTCATGGATAGGCGTGTAGGATTTTTTTTGTTTTGGGCGCATCCGGCCGGGGCGAACCTCCGGCCCGCCCCGGTCGGACCGGGCTTTCCGCTCCAATAAAAAACCTTACGGTTTTTTATTCCGCTTCTATCCCTTGCGCGTCCCTCCGGGATCCTTTTTCCCCGGCGGTAACACTAAACGGCTTGTATACGATTCTATTCTTCTATCTTTTTGGGGACAAGTTTGCCCAGGAAACTGTCCAGCGTAACGCGGACCTTGCGCAGGTTTTCGGTAACCTGGAAACCCACCTGGCAGATTTCCAGGAAGCTCCCCGGTACAATATCCCCGGAAATCTCGATAACGGCATTCTCGTCCGAATTGATCCTTCCCAGGACTTCGGACAGGACGGCGGAAATTTTTGCCTGTTCTTTTTCAAGTTTTCCAATACCCGCTTTTAATCTCAAACGCTCCGCTTCGCCGTCTCCGGTGTCAGGCGCGTTGTCGTAGTCGTAGCGCATCTGATTCAGCATAACGGATATTCGCTTAAGCTGTTCCAGGCGTTTTTCCTTTTCCTGCACAATGGTAAAATCAATACCGCAGTGAATCCGCGAAACCTTGCCGGATTTTGTCCCAATCCCCTTTGCCCGTACCCCGTGCATGGCGTAGATACTGCTTCCCAGGATAATACCCTTGTCGGCCATATCCACAGCCCCCATGGTATACACATTGGAACGGATGATCTCTTTGGTAACATATACGTTATTCCGGCAGGCAAGCCGGCAGTTGTTGATAAATTTGGTTTTTACCGTATCCCCGACCTTGAGCAGGGCCCGGCCCCGGCCAATAATGCCCCCGATCACGGTAAGGTTTTTTTTGGCCACCGCGTCGGTCACGTCGAAGGTCTGCTTGATGATAACGGAACCGCCCGAGTATATTTTAAAGCCGTCGGAAACCGGGCCGTTGATGATCACATCCCCGGGAAAGATGATATTCCCCGTAGTGTAGCTGACGCCGCTTTTAATCACCAGCGTGTTCTGGACGCTCAGGACGCGCTTGCTTTCCACAAGCTGGCCGTGAATCTTCGAGTAAATGTACTGTTCGTCCGTGCGGGTATTTTCCCCGCCAAAATAACCCTGCGCTACAATAATACGGTAGGGAATGGAATCGCCGTGTACATTCTTCCCCTCCTTCCCGTTGATCCTTGGCCGCTGCCGCGCCAGTATCTGATCCTGCTTGACAATGACAAAGGGGGTGTAGTTTTTGTAGTCGATCTGGCCGTTTTCATCGGCGGATTTTGGCGCGGAGGCCAGCGCCGGGTTAAGTTCGAAGTACTCGGCCTCGTCGTTGACAGCCGGATCCCCCCTGGCCATAAGCACATTGCGTACCGGCTTCCGGTCAAGGTTGCACGTGTTGATCGCGCCGTAAATAGCGTCCCAGTTTACCCCGTAGATAACGTTGAGCTTGTCAAGCATCTCCTCGACATAAATTTCGGAAATAAGATCCCTGGAACTATCGGGCGGGGTAATACCGGCCCAGAGTTCCATATCGCTGGCGGTAAAGCTCAGGTTGAAAAAGCCGTTCTTCGGATCGCCAAGGGAAACAGAACTCCCCTGGATTTCCGCTTCCTTCACCGCTGATATAACCGCGGAATTTGAAGATTTTCTGACTTCCATAGGACTAATACGAACGCTCCTTCACGAATATATGCAAAAAAGGCAGTCTTGGCAAGGATGTTTGAAAAACCCGGATAGAAAGGCTGCCCCCTTGATCTTTTTCGATAGTATATCCTACAATTCATGTAGGATATTGGAGAAGGATAATGAAGCGCGGGACCCTGCTTATTCACAACAAACACGAAACGGATGTATCGATCGGCGTTCCGACCGGCGCGCTTGGGATACCTGTTTACCAGACATCAACCTTTGATCAGACGGCTGTTTACGACTTTGAAAGGGCCGGGGATTTTCAGCAAAAGTACGACTACGCCAGGTCGGGGAATCCTACCCGGGCCGCGCTGGAAGAGACCATTGCCCTGCTGGAAGGGGGCGAGAAGGGCTACGCATTCGGAAGCGGCATAGCGGCGGTAGCTTCCGTCCTGGGTATGCTCTCCTCCGGGGACCATATTATTACCGCGGAAGATATTTACGGCGGGAGTTACCGGATATTGAACACCTTCTACAAGCGCTGGGGGCTTGAGCATACCGCCGTGGATGTTTCGGACCCGGAAAATGTGCTTAAGGCGCTGAAGCCGAATACCAGGGCCCTTTTTCTGGAAACCCCCTCGAATCCGCTGCTCAAGATCACCGATCTCAAGGCCTGCCTGGGCATAGCGCGGGAAAAAGGGCTTCTCTCCATCGTTGACAATACCTTTATGACCCCTTATCTCCAGCGGCCCATCGAAATGGGCGCGGATATAGTGGTCCATTCGGCTACCAAATTTCTGGGGGGCCATAGCGACGTTATTTCCGGGCTTGCGGTAACCCGTACCGCGTCCCTGGGAACCGATCTTTACCGGATACAGAACGGTTTCGGCGCGGTCCCGGGGCCCTGGGATGCCTGGCTTGTGATGCGGGGGATCAAGACCCTCAAGGTAAGGCTTTTGGCCCAGCAGGAAAGCGCCGCGCGGATCGCTTCCTGGCTCAAGGGACACCCCGCGGTGGAAGATGTGTACTACCCCGGCCTTCCGGGGCATCCGGGGAAGGCTGTCCATGAGGGCCAGGCCGACGGGCCGGGCGCGGTGCTTTCGTTCAAGGCCAGGACCCACGAACTGGCGCTCCGTTTTCTGGGAAAGCTCAAATACGCCGCCGTGGCGGTAAGCCTGGGCGGGGTGGAAACCATCGCGTCCTATCCGGTCAGGATGAGCCATGCGGCCGTCCCCCCCGCGGAACGGGCGCGGCTGGGCCTAAGCGATTCTCTTATAAGAATTTCTGTCGGCCTTGAGGACCCCGAGGACCTTATCGCCGACTTTGACAACGCGCTGTCATGATTGTATGCGAAGGGCGCATACCCGGCCCGTTCCGCAGCGGGGCCGGTGATTATTTTAAACGAGGATATGTTATTGGACCATGAGCGACGACAGTAATTGTGCCTGTACTGCCCCGGCCTACCCAGAGGGGAAATTTAACCCGGCTACCTATACGGTTCACGGGACGTCCCTGTTCGAGCCGGTAACCGGCGCGATCAGCACTCCCATTTTTCAAAGTTCCACTTTCCGGCATCCGGGCCTGGGGCAGTCCACGGGTTTCGATTATTCGCGGGTCACCAACCCTACCAGGCTGGAACTGGAAAAGACCGTGGCCCTTCTGGAAAAGGGGAAATACGGCCTGGCCTTTTCAAGCGGCATGGGGGCGGTTTCGGCCCTGATCAAGATCTTCAGGCCGGGTTCCCACATCATTGTCTCGGAAGACCTCTACGGCGGCACCTACCGGCTCTTTCAGGAATACTACGCCAAATACGGCTTTTCCTTTTCGTGGATAGACACGAGCGATTTTGCCGCGGTCCGGGCGGCCGCCCGGCCGGAGACCGCCGCGATCTTTATCGAGACCCCCTCGAACCCCATGATGAAAGTTACCGACATTGCCCGCTGCGCGGAGTTTATCCGCAAGCGCGGCGGGAAACTTATTGTTGACAATACCTTTCTTACCCCCTGGTTTCAGAATCCCCTGGAACTCGGCGCGGATATCGTTGTCCACAGCGGCACCAAGTACCTGGCCGGCCATAACGACACTCTGTCGGGTTTTCTCGCGCTTTCCTGCGCGGAAACGGAAGCGGAACTGAGGAACATTCAGAAAAGCGAAGGGGCAAGCCTCGCGCCTTTTGACGCGTGGCTCACCCTGAGGGGGATCAAGACTCTTGCCGTCAGAATGGAAAGGCACGGGCAAAACGCCCGCAAAATCGCCGAATGGCTGCGTACCCAGGATATAGTAGAAAAAGTGTTTTACCCGGGGTTTGAGGATCACCCCCAGTACGAATTGAGCGGGAAACAGGCGCGGGGCGCCGGGGGGATGATCTCCTTCTATCTCAGGAAAAGCGGGTATGTGCCGGTATTGCTGCGCAGTATTAAGCTTATTCTGTTTGCCGAAAGCCTTGGGGGCGTAGAATCCCTTTTAACCTATCCCCTGGCCCAGACACACGCCGCCATTCCCGGCGAAATGCGGCTTTCCGCAGGGGTCAATGACCGGCTTATGCGGCTTTCCGCAGGGATAGAGGACCCCGGCGATCTGATCTCCGATCTTGAGCAGGCATTCGCGGCATGTACCGGGGCCGCGGGTCACAGGGGGAAATGAAATATGAGAATATCTACTAAAGGCCGTTATTCGCTGGAGGCGCTTCTCTACATGGCGCTGCTTCCCGGCGGGGAATATACCAGCACCCGGTCTATTTCTGAAAATACCGGAATTTCCGACGGCTATCTGGAACAGCTTTTCATCCTCCTGCGGAGGGCGGGAATCGTCCAGGGGATACGGGGCCCCCTGGGGGGCTATGTCCCCGGCCGTGATCCAGACAAAATTACCGTGGGGGAGATTCTTCGCGCCGTGGAGGGGCCGCTTGAGCCGGCAAACTGCGCCGGGCCGGAGCTCTGCCCGCTTTCCGACGGCTGCATCAGCAGGCACACCTGGGCGGAACTCTATGAGGCCATCAATGACTGCGTTGATTCTATAACCCTTACGGACCTGGTGGAAGCCTACCATTCTATCGACAAACTGGAGTACGCTATATGAAAATTTCAACCAGGGGCCGTTACGGGATCAGGCTGCTCATTGATTTAGCCGAACATCTTGACGAGCCGCACACGGCTTTGGCGAATATCGCGGAGAGGCAGTCCATTTCGGTGCGGTACCTGGAGCAGGTAGTGGTTATCCTCCGCCGGGCCGGCTTTATCCGTTCCGTAAAAGGCGCGTCGGGCGGCTACGCGCTGGCCCGCTCTCCCCAGGACATTGTCATAGGCGACGCGCTGCGGGTGCTGGAGGGGGATATGCTGGTTGTGGAGCCGCCCATTCCGGGCAAGGCCGAAACAAAGATACAGAAATGTATCCGCACTGTGGTTTTTGACCGGCTCAACGAGCGTATCGCCCAGGTGATAGACCGGAAAACCCTTGCCTCCCTGATCGGCACCGTCGATCCGGATTCGGGCTATATGTATTTTATCTAAAGGCGGGGAAGAAGATGCGGGCATTAAGCGGGCGTACTGCCGGTTTTACCGATTCGGTAATCAGGCGGATGACAAGGATCTCCGCCAAATACGGGGCGCTGAACCTGTCGCAGGGCTTTCCCGACTTTGATCCCCCCGCGGCCATTACCCAAAGGCTCGCGGAGATTGCCGCAGCGGGGCCGCACCAGTACGCGATCACCTGGGGCGCTCAGAATTTCCGGGAGGCGCTGGCCCGGAAGCAGTCGAAGTACATGGGGCGGCCCATAGACCCGGACCGCGAGATTGTCACTACCTGCGGCAGTACCGAGGCGATGATGGCGGCCATGATGACTGTTGCCAATCCGGGGGACAAGGTAATAGTCTTCTCCCCGTTTTACGAAAACTACGGCGCGGACGCGGTCCTTTCGGGCGCAGAACCGGTGTACGTACCCCTCCACCCGCCTTCGTACATCCGCGATCCCGACGGCCCCGAGTTTAGCTTCAAGCCGGGGGAGCTGGAGGCCGCTTTTAAACAAAATCCCAAGGCGCTTATCCTCTGCAACCCGTCGAATCCCTGCGGCAAGGTGTTCAGGAAGGGAGAGCTTGAGATTATCGCCTGCTTTGCGGAGAAGTACGATTGCTATGTTATTACCGACGAGGTCTACGAGCATATTGTTTACGAGCCGTACAAACACATTTACTTTTCGTCTCTGCCGGGAATGGCGGAACGGACCCTTTCGTGCGGTTCCCTTTCCAAAACCTACTCGATAACCGGCTGGCGGCTGGGCTATATTATCGCGCCGGAACATATCATAGACGTTGCCAAAAA
>JAIRZS010000213.1 GCA_031267115.1 Treponema sp. | reverse complement strand
TCTCCTAAATCAACCACATCTCCATGTAATATATTCCATCCCAGTTTTTGTTCGTATTGTATTGCCAATTCTATAAACATGAGCCGGTTGGTAAGATTATCCTTCGTATATAGTTCGATTTTGTTCTTAATATCGTCAATCCGCTGTTTCAACCCAGATGCTTTATTGGTTATCGTATCAGCAGCGGTACTAAAAGGATAAAACCTTTCCCATTTAATACTCCTAAGCGGGGCTATATCGGTTATTGTTTTGTCAAAAAACACCGTCCTGGTAAAGGTATTATGGATATGTAATTTTTCTATCAAGATGTTAAGGGTAAAGAAACGCAGAAAAATACTTCCCATAAAAAGGAACAGTATCCCGGCACAAGCACGTATCATGTATTTCCGTATCATAAAAGCCGCCTCATTAAAAGTTAAAATAAATAAACGGATTATAGGTTGCTTTAATACAAACCACCAATGACAAACAGAACAGCGCCGCCAATCCAAATGCCGATATGCTCTGATATACGCGGTTAGTAACGCCGATCTTCTGTTTGCAAAACGGCACAAAGGGAGTGGATAATAGGATACCCGCCAGGAGCAGCCATTTCCCGTTTGCAAAATAGTACCAAAAGGTTTCATCAATTAAGCCGCGGGATCCAACGCCGAACATGGCCCCCACATACTGGACCGCCAGGGTAATACTCTCGGAACGGAAAAGCGCCCAGCCGATAATCACGAAAAACAGGGTATAGATTCGGGAAAACGCCCCCGGCTTTTTAAGTAAAGAAATTCCCGTAACCCGTTCAAAGGCAATCAGGAGGAAGTAAAACAAACCCCAGGCAATAAACGTCCAGTTTGCCCCGTGCCAGAGTCCGGTTAAAAGCCAGAGGATCAACAGGTTAAAAAACGATCTTCCCCTGGACACCCGGCTGCCTCCCATAGGGATATACACATAATCCCTGAACCAGGAGCTTAACGAGATATGCCAGCGCCGCCAAAAATCGGTAATGGATGTCGCCATGTACGGGTAATTGAAGTTCTCCAAAAAGTGAAACCCGAAGATCCGTCCCAGGCCGATTGCCATATCTGAATACGCGGAAAAGTCAAAAAAAATCTGCAAGGCATAGGCCGCCGCGCCAAGCCACGCGGATGCCGCCGATAGATTCCCGGTTTGTTCAAACAGTTTGTCCGCTACGAACCCCGCATAATTGGCCAGCAACAGTTTCTTGCCCAGCCCCATGATAAAACGGCTCATGCCCCGGGTAAAATCTTCCGGCGTTTCCACCCGGCCGGTCAGTTCTTCCGCCACGGTTTGATACCGCACAATCGGCCCCGCGATAAGCTGGGGGAACAGGGCGATGTACAAGGCCACGTCAAGGCAGTTTTTCTGCGCCTCCGCCCGTTTGTAATAGACGTCGAAGACATAGGACATGATTTGAAAGGTAAAAAACGATATGCCGATGGGCAGGGCTATGGCAAGGGAAAGCCGGTCGTCATGGAGCAGCAGGCCGAGGGTCCGGCTTATAAAAGACAGATACTTAAAAACCACCAGCAGGGCAACGTCGTAGACCACCGCGACGACCAGCAAGCATTTTCGCCTTCCCCGCTTTTCGTACCGGGCTATCCTCATCCCCAGCAGCCAGTTGACGCCGATGGATACCAGCATGACCGCCACAAAGAGCGGTTCCCCCCAGGTGTAAAACCCCAGACTGACCAGCAATAAAAAGTAATTTTTGAACCTTCTCCCCCGGAAGATCGGATTGAAATAGCCAATGAGTACCAGGGGCAGAAACAAGAATAGGAAAACGCTTGATGAAAATACCATCTTTAAGACAACTCCTGAAAGACGGCCCCTGGACCGCACTCTGAAACTGCCCCGCTCTGTTCTTCATGCCGGGGGCCATCCCCCGAAACCGGTATGCTTTTTCCCCGCCCTGCCTGGAGGCCGGCCCTCTTTTCATCCCGCATTCGGGCGATAACGGACGCCAGGCGCTCATTTTCTTCATTTGAAGAATCCAGCACATACTGAATGATTTGGTCTTTGTATTTTGTATTTAGCATTCTCTTATGTCCTTCAAAAGTTTATTAAGAAACATTATATGATGATTAGTAAACTGTCAAGCGAAATTTGTTGATCGGGTAAACTTTTTCAGATATGTTTTGTATAGGAGTAAAAATGGCTGTATCAGACCGAATCCGCATCATCATGCAGGAAAAAGGCTTGAATCAAACAAGATTTGCTGAAAGTATCTATGCCACTAAAGGTTATATTTCCAGGCTTCTTAAAGGCGAGATTGGGATGTCCAATTCAACCGCTATGCTTATCGAAAAAGTACATGGGTATACCCGGGAGTGGATACGGAATGGAATCGAACCGAAACTGTCTTCCCCGGATATCAAGACCTTAACTCCGGTTCAAAGAAAAATAATCCAGGAGGTGGAGTCTATGACCGATGATGAATTGTTTTTCATTGCCACCTATATTGAAGCCCTGAAAAAGAAAAAAGCCGGAGAAAAAATGAAAAAATAGGACGCAGGCATCCCGCAAGCGTGTTAAATGCCGCTGGCCGGGGGCAGGATACCTGCGGATAAACCTGGGAGTTTGCCGCAGGCCGGCATGGATGCCGCTGTTTCTATTGCTATCCGCCAATGGCGGATAGATGGAGTTTGCCGCAGGCAAACTCCGAGGCAAAAAATCGCCACGGAGGGCGATTTTTTGCCCGCGCAAGGGATTGGAGGGGCGCGGAGCGTTCCCGAAGCGCAGCGAGGGAATGGAGCGAAGCGGAACCCCGCAAAGCCCGGTCCTGCCGCGCAGCGGCAGGATGCGCCCAAAAAATTCTACCGAAACGCCTGATCCAGAAAACGCAGTATCGCCGCGGCGCTGAATGGAGTACACCACGGACGGTTGAATTCGGAATTGCTGGGGCCGGCTAACCGGAGCTTGTGATCTGTCTGTTGTTTGGTTATTGTTTATAGGTGAGGGTATTCAAGAATACGTGGTTCGCCCGGTTTGTCGCCAAAGAGGGCATAGCGGATGACGAACTCAAGGCCATAGTCAACGATGTGCTTGAGACGGGGCAAGCGGAGGCCAACCTCGGCAGCGGGGTCTACAAGGTGCGCCTTGCCCGGCCCGGCGAGGGGAAATCGGGTGGTTACCGGGTGATTGTGTACTTTAGGAGCGGATTTCGGACCTTTTTTGTTTATGCGTTTGAGAAGTCCGACAGAGCGAATATCGATCAAGGGGAAAAACGGGCCTTCAAAAGGGGCGCCAAGGTCGATTTTTCATTGACCGATGTGGAAATAGCGGCCCGTATAGCAAGAGGAACCCTGATAGAGGTTCTTTAGGAGACCAAAAAATGAAGTATAAAAGCGAAATTTTTGAGGTAATACACCAAGATGCAGCCGCAAATTTCGAGATTGGGGCGATTTCAGCTGCCGAGATGCGGGAATTTGACGAAATGTGCCTCGTTCAGGAGCCGGAACCGGCCAAAGAAACCGTCGAAACCACGGAAATGGAGCATATCAGCCCGGTAACAGCCGGAATTTAGTTCCAGAAACCGGTACCAGGCACCAAATTTCCTGACGATCCTATACAGGATCGTCGGCCGCCCCGCTTCCACCCTGGACGGCCCTCCCTTCATTCAAAAGCAGGGGTCAGACCCCACTCCTTCATTCAAAAGCAGGGTCTGACCCCGCCCGGCTTCCACCCCGGACGGCCCTTGCTCCCCATTCTTCCCTACTTCTTTTACTTCTTCAACTTTTTCGACTTTGCGGTAAAATATATAGCTACGGAAGCTGCAGAAGGGGCGACAGCCGCGCAAGGGATTGAAGCGGTATCCTTTTTTGCCGCAGGAAAAAAGATACAAGCGCAAAGCCCGGTCCTGCCGCGCAGCGGCAGGATGCGCCCAAAAAATTCTACCGAAACGAGCGATCCAGAAAACGCAATATCGCCGCCGCGGTTTCCGCGGGCTTTTCCTGGTGGGGGAGGTGGCCGGCCCCCTTGATAACGGTGAAGGCGGCTTCCGGAAACGCCTCCCGCAGGAGTTTTGCCGAAGCCTGGGGCGTGATCCGATCCTTCTCCCCCCATATCATGAGGAGCTTCTTCGACGCATCCCCGGCGCTGCCGCGCAGAAACAGGCCCAGTTTTTCCAGGTAACGCCGGCCTGACGCCAGGGAACTCCGCATCATGCTGCGCAGGGAGGCGAAGTAGGCGCGTTCCTGCGAGGCGCTTTCCACCCGTTCAATAACCCGCTCCCGCAAAAAACGCCGTTCCGCCTCGCCCATTGCCTCAAAATCCGCGTAGTAGGGAAAGAGCGACCGGTACGCGGCGTCGTGATCCCTGCGGAACCGGCGGTACCAGCGTTTTCCCAAAAAAGGCAGGCAGAGGAACAGCAGCCCCCGGTCCGGTTTCGCGGCCAGGGGGAAGCAGCCGTCAATGAGGATCAGCGCTTTCGCCAGATCGGGCCGGGAGACAGCCGTCTCTTCGGCAATCAGGGCGCCCATGGAATTCCCGGCCAGTACCGCCGGGTTTTCCCTCCCCGCGCCTTCCTCTTCCAAAAGCCGGACAAGCGCCCGGACGTGCCGCTTTACGCCGATACTCCCCGGGGCGGCGGAACGGCCGAAGCCCGGCAGATCCGGGGCAAGGACGCGGCAGCGTTCCCCCAGGAGGGGTATAAGGCCGCGCCAGGAATCGGCCTCGTCCCCCAGGCCGTGTACCAGGACGACGAGCGGCTTCCCCGCGCCCGGCTCACGCACAGGGCCGCCGCCCGCCGCGTAATAAAAGAGCGTTTCCCTGCCCCGCAATTCGAGCAGCTTCTCCATACCCGCAAGGGCGGGCCATGACCGCATAGTATTGCTACTCCCTAAAAACTCATGCCGACAGTAAAAGTACCCTGGAAAAGGCCGGTGCGTACATTATAGGCCGCCCCAAGGCCCATGGCGGGAAGGGCGATCCTGCTCAGGTAAAGCCTGATACCGCCCGCCGGGCCGTGATCGAACTGGCGCCCCAGGATCGGCCCCTGGGACCAGAGAACCTGATACGATGCCGCAGCGGAAAGGGTGCCGAAGCCGAATTTGAACAGGTGCTTTTCAAGGCCCGCCGAAATACCCGCGTAATTCCGCGCGGAAAATGTTGACGGGAGTATGTCCACCCTCGCGGCGGAAGGGGATGATTCGACCAGGGCCGGCGCCTGGGGGGCATAGATAACGCCGGTCCTGATATCAACCCTGAATCCGGGGACAATGGATTTCGCGAAAGCCCCGCCAAGGGAAACCGAATGAAACAGCGGGGCGTCAAAAACAATATTACAAGTATAATTTACGGAAACGCCCTGCTCGGAAAGAAAATAGCCGTCCCATTCGATGCGCCGCAGCGATATGCTGGGAACAATGCCGAGGACCAGCAGCCCCTGTTCCGGCATTGCGACAGGGTCCCCGGTTTCACGGAGCATGTGTTTCTGCACCCCCGCGGAAATTCCCGCGGTCAGAAAACTGTTGAAAGAATAATTAATGCCCAGGCCGCCGCCGGCCGAACTCATATTAAACTGCCTTATAACGGACTTTTCCTGATCCGTATCGACCCTGTCCTTATCCGAGTAAAACCCCATGATCTGCCAGCCAATGCCGTGATCCCGGTCAGGCGTGGCCATATACATGGCGGTCGCGGTCCAGCTTCCCGTCAGGCTGTACATCCCCGCCAGGATCAGCTTGTCATTCAGGCCGAACGCGTTGGAATCCATAAGCGCAAGGCCGAAACTGGTGGTATCCTGGCTGGCGATTACTATGGGCAGGGGGAAAAAGGTCCACTTTTCCTCAACAGCCACCGCCAGAATCTTCCCCGGCCCGCCGGGATCGTCCGCAAAAAAAACCTCGACAGGCGTCAGTATGCCCGTGGCGAGAATTGCGGCGTAAACATCCTCGGTATTTATGCTATCGGCATCCATGCCTATGAATTTGCGCAGCGGCTGTTCCGCCACGTGGGGCTTGGTCCTTTTGAGGCCCGCCACATATACGCCGGAAACGCGGCCGCCGCCGGTTTCCGGCGGATCCGGCAGTTCCGGCGCATCCAATATCCCCGATACTTCCGATACCCCCGGTATTTCCGGGCCGGCTGCCTGCGCGGCCGCGCGGGCGGGGCAGAACAGGGACAGCGCCGCAAGGGCCAGGGCGGGCAGCGGCAGTATTTTTTTTATTATGTTTAAAGACAGGCCGGCGTTGAAAAGCTGGATACCTACCTCCCGAACCTGCCGCCCATCTGCCCGAGCATGTTCTGCATACCCTGCGGGTTTTTCCCCATCTTCGCCATCTTCTTCATCATGGTACGCATCTTTTCGAAACGCTTGAGCAGCCTTCCCACCTCCGCCACCGAAGTGCCGGAACCGCGCGCGATACGGCCGCGCCGGGAAGGGCCGATGATAAGGTGGTTCGCCCGCTCCCTGCGGGTCATGGACGACAGTATCGCCTCCTGCTGTTTCATTTCCGCCTTGTCAATATCGTCCTCGCTCACCTGGCCCGCCATACCGGGAATCATATCCAGCATCGACTTGAGGGACCCCATCTTCTTTACCGACCGGAGCTGGGCAAGCCAGTCCTCCAGGGTAAAGTTTTCCTTTTCCATCTTCCGCCGCAGTTCGAGCGCTTCTTTCTGGTCAATAACCTCCTGGGCTTTTTCCACCAGGCTTACCACGTCGCCCATGCCCAGAATACGGCCCGCCGCGCGGTCAGGGTGGAAGAGTTCAAAATCCTCGGGTTTTTCGCCCGTACCCACAAATTTAAGCGGCTTGCCGGTAACGGTTTTAAGGGAAAGCGCCGCGCCCCCCCGGGTATCGGAGTCGAACTTGGTAAGGATCACCCCGGTAAGCCCGATTTTTTCGTCAAAGGTTTTCGCGATATCCACCGCGCTCTGCCCGGTCATCGAGTCCGCGACCAGAAGCAGCTCGTCGGGCCGGGCGGCTTCCCTGAGCCGGGAAAGCTCCTCCATCATAGGCTCGTCAATCTGGAGGCGGCCGGTAGTATCGACGATCAGCGTGTCGATAAGGTTCCGCCCGGCCCAGAGAGCGGCGTTCCGGTAGACTTTGGCCGAATCCGCGGCGCCCTCCTCTCTGTAAACCGGCACGCCAATCTGATCCCCCAGAACCGCGAGCTGTTCCGCGGCCGCCGGGCGCACCAGGTCGCAGGCAACGAGCAGGGGCTTGCGGCCCTCTTTCTTGAGGCGCAGGGCAAGCTTCGCGGAACTTGTAGTCTTGCCGGACCCCTGGAGGCCCAGCATCAGAACAACGGAAACAGTATCGGGGCCCTTAAGCTGGAGATCCTGTTTCGCGCCGCCCAGGAAAGACACCAGCTTGTCGTGGACAATTTTGACAAACTGCTGGCCCGGGTCCACCGCCCGCAGCACCTTCTCGCCCTTGGCCTCTTCGACGGTAGAATTAACAAAACGCCTCACCACCCGCAAGTTTACGTCGGCCTCAAGCAGGGCCATTTTTATCGCGTCAACCGCGTCGTCTATGTTTTTTTCGGTAATCGCCGACTTCCCCGCCACAAAACGCAGGGCGTCGGACACTTTTTCGGTCAGTTTATCCAGCATAGGGGTATACTACCCCGGCAGCGCCGGTTTTTCAAGCAGCCCGCCGGGCCAATAATCTTAAGATTGCACAGATTTTTCTATCTTAATTGTAATTTGGGCGCATTTCCGGCGCTCCGCGCCGGAAACCGGGCTATCCGCTCCAATAAAAACGCCGCGCGTTTTTATTCCGCTTCTATCCCTTGCGCGTGCCCAAATCCGGCGTCCTGCCGGATTTGGGCATCGGACTTTGCCTGCGGCAAACTCCGGAAACAGCGGCATCCATGCCGCAGCATCCATGCCGCAGCATCCGCGGCTATGTATTTTACCGCAAAGTCGAAAAAGTAAAAGAAGTGAGGCTGTTCCAAAACTATCGGCAGCAAGGTAAGAAGGAAGGGGGAAGCCGCGGACTTGCTCTGTAACTCCGGCCACTGCCAGCAAGTTAAGAAATTTTCCCGCCGGGCTTCTGCCCGGAACTGCCCGAATTCCGGCGCCTTTGCCGCCGGACAGAGGTTCCCCGCCGGACGCTGCGGGCTGAGGTGTATAGGGCCGCTGGCGCGGAAGACGGGGCCGTGCGGGGGCGGCTAGCCGGGAGGAGGCGCGGCAGGGAGGGGGGGAAGGGGCGGAAAACAGGGGGAAAAGACTGAAAAACAGGGAGGGTCCGCGATTCCTTTATACAAGGGTCTGACCCCGTTCCCCGCCTCCTC
>JAIRZS010000148.1 GCA_031267115.1 Treponema sp. | reverse complement strand
ACCCGGCGGAGCCGGGGAGGAGGCTCCGGCGCAGGGGGGCCGGACGGCGGCCTTTGGGCTTTGCGCCCGCCGCCCGGTAACAGGCCCCCCCTCTGTACAGCATGGATTCCTTCCCCCTTTCCACCCTTCTTTAACTTCTTTTACTTTTTCGACTTTGCGGTAAACTCTTCTAATAGCTAACCGCTATTCGGCGGGCGGGAAGTAGCCCGTGCGGTCCCTGCCCGAACGGTTCATCAGGTATGCCTCCGCCTCTATGGGAAGGTAGGCGCGGCCGAAATCCGTGGGAAGCATGGAACGGTAATTGAAGATGTAGGAGCCGGAAGGGGTAAGCGCCAGTTCGTCCAGTATGGGGGCTATCCCCTCGTTCCGGTAAAGAGGCACCGCGACGCCGCCCGACTGGCTGCAAAGGTACCGGATATCCGCCCCGGCCTCGCCCGGCCCCACTATGACCGCGTAGAAAACTATGCCGTTGTTGGCCAGGTACGCGGCAAGCTCGGAAAGGCCGTACTGGTCAAAGGCCAGTTCCCCAAGCCGCCCGGTGCCGACATAGACTACGGCCCGTTTTTTCGCGCCGGAAAGCAGGCCGGTGGCGGCAAGGCGGAGGCCCAAATCAAAGCGCCACCTCGCGGTATAGGAGGCGGGGATTCCCCGGGCGGCCGCGGCAAGGGAAGACGCGGAGACAGGCAGGGGATTCCCGGCCCCGTCAGTCCCGGAAAGCCGCTCCGTGAAGGGCTGTTCCCCGGCGGAGACGAGCGAAACCAGGCGGCTTTCGGACGCGCCGATGTCCCGGACAGCCGCGGCAAAATCATCCTGAAAGGCCAGGGCGTCCGGAGATCTTTCCAAAAGAACCGCCAGATCGGTCTGCGACGAACGGTAGCCCGCGTAGAGGAAGTTCTGCTCCGTTACCGCCCTGCCCTCCTCGCTCAGGAGGAAGTTACGGGCGTCAAGGCCGACGACAGGCCGCCTCTTGCGGTCCTGGACCTGGATCTCCACCGTTACAAGCGGGAAATTGTCCGAAACAACCCGGTCAATCTGCACAAAAAGCCCCGACGCCATTTCGTCAATGGGGGTCATGACCAGCACTTCGTCGGCATTGAAGTTCACCGCGAGTATATTGCCGTTCCGGTCCGCTTCCGCGCCGGTGATTCTGACCCGGGGATTGCCCGCGAGTCCCAGTTCGCTCACCAGGGCGGTATCCGGGTCCACAAGGAGTATGCGGTTAGTGTCCGCGGTAAGGAGCCTCCCGTCAGGGAAAAACCGGAGGCTTTCAGGCTGCCTGAGGCCTTCGACCGTTATCGCGCCCAAAAACCGGCCGTTGCGGTCAAAGACGAAGATCCGGCCGCTGCCCGATTCGGCTACGAAAACCCTCCCGTTTCCGGCGGCGATACCGGTAGGGGAAAGAAGGCCCGGGAAGGTATCCCCGGAAATACTTGTTTCGCCGATGGTGTTTCTGCCGCCAAAGGACATGATAAAGTCCCCCGCGGGATCGAATTTAACGATTCTGCGGCTGCCGTAATCCACTACGTAAAGGTAGCCGTCCTCGTCCAGGGCCAGATTCTGGGGGCCCATCAGCTGGCCGTCCCCCAGGCCCCTGGCGCCGATGTAGTAGAGCCACTGGCCGTCGCTGTCCAGCACGCTGATCCTGCCGCCCCGGAATTCCGAAAGGAAGAGCTTCCCGTCTTCCCCGCGCGCCAAATCGTAAGGCCGGTCAAAACCGTTAAGGGGGCCGCGCCTCCTCTGGCGGATAATGCCGTTCGGATCAATCCTGACGATCTCGTTGCTGCCATAGGCTACCACCCAGGCCGTCCCGTCTTCCAGGGCCAGCGCCGCAGTCGGCTGCCTCCAGGAAACAATGTCGTCGTAGCGGCCCAGGTAACGGCCGGCTTCCACATAGCGGCTGTCCTCGTCAACGCGGGCGAGAACGGCGCGCCGGTTCCTCACGGTCTCGATACGGCTCCTGAGGACAAGGCTTTCCGGCGCTGTTTCGCCGTACCCCTGCACGGCGGCCTGCCATTGGCTCAGGGCGATTTCCTCAAGGCCGGAACGGTAATAGGAACGGCCAAGCCAGTCGAGGATCAGAGGTTCCGCGGGAAGGTAAAAAAGCGCCCTTTCAAAAGAACCGATTGCCGCGTTAAAAGAAAAGCGGTTATACGCCTGGACGCCCAGGCGGAACTCCTCCCTGGCGTACATGGCGTTCTGGCCGGGGCCCTGCGGGCCCCGGTTCGGCCTGGCCGGGCTTTCCGAAGCGTCCGGCGGCCCGGCGGCCTGCTCCTGGGTTTTCGCGGCAAAGGGCAGCAAAACCAGGGAAAGCATAAACAGGGCTTTCCCGGCCGCGGTTCCGATCCTCATAACGCTTTTCCGGTCACTACTTTTAGATGAACCCGTATATCCTCATTTTGGGGCGCGAGTTCAGCCGCCTTGCGCATCCAGGTACGGGCCTCGATAATATCGCCGTACTGGAAATAGGTCCAGCCCAGAGAATCCAGGTAGGCCGGGTTATGGGGTTTTAAATCCACCGCCCGTTTGCAGAGCCTGAGCGCCCGGATCAGGTCGAGATTGGTATCGGCCAAAATAAACCCCAGGCCGTTGAGCGCGGTTGTATTATTCTGGTCGATTTCAAGGGCCTTCTCGTAATACTCTATAGCCTGTTTGTTGTGCTTTTGCACCCAGGCGGCATAGGCCAGGGTGGTGTATATCTGGACAGACACATAGCCGTTTTTAAGAAGCTGCCCCAGCTCAAACTCCGCGAGTTTGGCCCGGTTTGTAATTACGTAAATATAGGCCAAAGTCAGCCTGCACTGGGCAATTCTGAGGGGGTCTTTGCTGCCGGCGATCACCTGTTCCAGGTAAAGCAGGCCGTCTTCATAATTGCCGAGCTTGGCATAACTCAGCCCGGTATAATAGGCAAGCTCGGTGGTTTCCTCCTGGTTTAATCCCGCAGTGTCCACCTTGAGCAGTTCCTGCAAGGCCATATCCCAGCGGCTCAGGTTAAAAAGCCGCTTCCCCTCGCGCAGGCCTTTTTTCGCGGCTTCCAATAAGGCACTCCGGCGGGCCGCTTCCTGCTGTCTCGCACCGTCCATTTCCGCCATAGCGCATCACGCTCCTTCGGGACAGGGGCCGGCGGCGGCAAAAGGCGGCGCCGCGGGGCAGCAATCCCCGCGGACTACCGGGTGGAGGAAGATCGGGCTGACCGAAACATACCCGTCGGCAAGCGCCCGGCTATCGGTTCCCTCGGCATCCCCGGTATCCGCCGGGCGGCCCTCAATGGCGCACGCTACAGTCCCGTCCGGCTTCCGGTCAAAAGAAATAAAATCGCCGTGGACCCACCGGGAAGGATAGGTAATTCTATATTCCCGCGCGCCTCCCGGAATATTGGGCATATTTACATTGATAAAAATATCGCGCTTCCAGAGGGCGGCAAATTCGTCAAGATGGGAAACCGCGTAATCAATGGCGTCTTTCCAGTAAAGCGGGGGCAGGAACCCGTTCAGGGAATAAGCCACGGAAGGGACGCCGCAGAAAGCCCCCTGCCTTGCCGCCGCCGCAGTGCCGGAATAAACAATGTCCCTGCCGATATTGGCCCCCTTGTTTATTCCCGATACAAGCATATCTATTTTCGCCGGCACGGCCCCCATAATTCCAAGCTTGACGCAATCCGCGGGGGTACCCGGGCAGCTCCAGGTGTCTTTAGCGACAGGGGTCAGCTCTATACGATCGGCCACTACCGTTATGGCGCTGGAAATTCCCGAACGGTTGCCGTCCGGCGCGATCACGTATACCTTGAAGCCCTCCCGGCCCCGCAGCGCTTCCGCGAATTCAGAAAAACCGTCTCCGGCGATACCGTCATCATTTGTAAGCAGAATATTCATTTTATCCCCCGAGATACCCGATTACGCCGTCATCCGGCCTGGACTGCCCCGGCCCGGCGCCGGCGGCGCTATACCGGCACCAGCCGCGCCCCGGTGGCGGGCCTTATTTCATAAGTCTGAGGGTGAAAGCCGAATATCCGCTCATAGTCCTCAAAGCGCCGGCGGTAATCTTCCAGGGCTTTCTCGCCGCCTATGGTATAAGTACAGCCGCCGAAACCCTGCCCGCTCATCCGGGAACCCATAATCCCCTCGTTTTCCTGGGAACGCTTGACCAGCCAGTCAATCTCCGGACAGGAGACCTCGTACAGATCCCTGAGACTTTCGTGAGAATGGAAAAATATTTTGGACAGGGCGGCGTAATCCTGCTTTTTCATGGCTTCTTCCGCGCCGCTTACCCGCCTAAGCTCCTGGACAATGTGCATACAGCGCCGCCGTATCTCTTCCGGAAGATCGCCAAGGGATTCCAATAAATCGGAAGTAACAAAGCTCCGCAGGCTAATCCCCTGCTTTTTCTGGGAAAGCAGTTCCAGGGCTTTTTTAACATCGGCCTGCCGCCTTTTTAATTCGTCCTCGACCCCGAACCTGGGGACGCGGGAATCCGTCAGCAAAAATTTGTACTTGGCAAAAGGGGACTTGAGCTTCCGGATCTCCCGCGAGGCCTCGTCCACCACGAAAAAAGTGTCTTTTTTCGCCGCAAGCATGATCTGGTAATCTATATAATCCGTATCTTTCCCGAAAAAAACAAGCTGGGCAGCGTTAAGCCGGGACAAAAGCTCCCGGTCGCTCACGGAGGCTTTCAGAAACCCCCGCAGGGCTACCGCGGCGGCCACCTCTATGGCCGATGACGAGGCAAGCCCTATCTGCTGGGGAATATCCCCGGCAACGGTAAAATTAAGCCCCTTTACAGGGTACCCCAATTCGGCGAAAACATGAATAGCTACCTTGATATAATTTGACCAGCGGTCCTCCCGCTTGTACTTTAGATTGACCAGGGTTGTCCGTTTCCGCTCTCCCAGATCGGCGGCAAAAAAACGGAGGGAATTGTCCTTTCTGGCACTCACCGCCACCCTTATATACCGGTCTATTGCGGAAGAAAGCAAAAGGGCGGCCTTAGGCTCCCCGTGCTCCCCCAGGTAATGAATCCTGCCGGGAGCTTCGGCTATAACAACGGCTCCGCTCTCGCCATCGTCTATCTCATATTCTTTGTGATGGATAGGGCCGATGTCCAGCATTCCCGATAAACCTCGCTTAAAAATTGATGGCCGGATTTTCCATACCGGACACCGGATTACAAGCATTGTACCGGAAAAATCAATTTTGTTCAATCAAAATATGAGACTAATCGTAACAAAGTCCCTGAATTTACGCCTTACGGCGAATTTCAGGGCGGGGAACAAGCGCGGGCCGCGCCGCCGATGAGGGGTCCCGCCGGATCAGGCGCGGCGTTTTTTCCGGGCGCGCAGATTCCCGCGCAGGGATTCGGCCAGGCTGAACAGGGCCCTTGCCAGGGGGCGGTAGGAAAAATCCCAGCTTCCGCCCCGGTGGATGATCCTGCCGCCAAAGCCTGTTTTGAACCGGTAAAGCCCGACCATGGGGTGGGAAGGATCGCCGTCCGGGGGTATGCCGAAAAGATCGTAGCGCCGGCAGCCAAAGGCCCTGGCGTCCCGGATAACAGTCCACTGGAGAAGGTGGGGCGCCATAAGGTTCCGCCTGCTGTCCGAGGAAGCCCCGTAAAGGTAGACGGCTTCTTCCCCCCGGAACAGCGTGATTATGGCGGCCAGATCCTCCCCCCCGCAGACGGCTATATAGAGCCGCATTTCCACGCGGGAATCATCCTTTGCCAGGGCGAACAGTGTCCCGTAATAATCCCTGCTGTGTATCGCTATGCCGTCGCGTTTGGCGGTCTCCTCCAGCAGCCGGTAAAAAACACCGAGCCCCGCTTCGTCGCAGCGCCGCACAGCCACGCCTTTTTTCATGGAAAGCCGGATATTGTAGCGGCATTTTTCCTTCATGGCGGCAAGCAGGGCCTCGTCGCCTTGATCAAGATCGACAAGCACCGTATCCGGCGGCTGGACATCGACGGCGGCGCGGGAAAAGGGCCTCTGCAAAAACAGGGCGCCCTGCCCCCCGCCCTGCCCTTCAAGGATGTGCCAGGGCGGGTCAAAGCGGATAAACGCCGTATTCCGGGGCAGGTTCCGGCGCAGCCCCCGCGCAAGCTCCGCCAGCGCCTGGGTACGGGCAGATGGAGCCGCTAAATCCGCGGGCAATTCAGGGCCCCAGGGCGCGTAGGCAAAGCCAATGCCCCGGACAAGCGGCCGCGACAGGACCAGAAGCGGCAAGGCGGGATTTCCAGCCGGGGCGCCCAGCCACCCGGCGGAAAAGGCATGGGCCTCCCAGCCGAAACGGGCCTTGAAACGGCCCCAAAAGGCGGACTGCAGGAAAGACGCCCCCTCGCAGGAATCAAGGGAGGCGCAGTCCAGATTAAGAAGGAATGTATTAGTGCACACCGCCGTTTTCTATCAGGAGGGTGCGGACGGGCCTGCCGTCCAGCATAAGGGCCTTGCCGTCCGAAACAACGGCCCTGTCACGGACAGCAAGCGGGACGCTGAAAAAGGCGTCGGCGTTAATCTCCCCCGGAGGCGCACCGCCGGCATCGTCCGCCCCTTCGCCTTCAAGGACAACACGGGTCCCGGAGGGGGCGTCGCCGGCATCGAGCACCTCCACGACAAGGGAGCCGTCCTCTTTTTTCGTTTCAGCCGCGAGCAGCATCCCCCTGCTTTCCACGCCGCGGAGTTTCGCGGGCTTCAGGTTATAGACAACGATAATCTTCTTGTCGAGAAGCTCCTCTTCCCGGTAATAGGGGACCAGCCCCGAAACAATAACCCGCTCTTCCCCGCCAATATCAAGCGTCTCTATATAGAGCTTTTCCGCGTTGGGGTGCCTTTCGATCTTCACAATCCGCGCCGCCCTCAGATCCAGAGTCTGGGCGAATTCCGCGGCAACGGCAGGCGCAGCGGCATTTTTGGCAGCCTCCCTCTCTTTCTGGCTTCCCGAATACCGCTCCCGCAGCGTATCTATAAAGTCGTCTTCCAGCCTGGCAAAAAGCACCTCGCTTTTTACCACTTCCGTAAGGCCGGCCCCCAGATCTTCCCAGCCCAGGCCCGGGGCATTTTTTTGCCCGTAGCCTTTTTTGGCAATGGAAAGGCCAAAGAAAGAGGCAATCCTGTCCGCCGAAGACGGAAGGTAAGGCTCTACCATCACCGCCAGATCCCGTACTACCCCGCAGAGATCGCCGATAAGGGCTTCCGCCGCCGGGGGGTCCTCGGTACGTTTTTTCCAGGGCTCGCCGTCCTGAAAAGCCTTGTTCGCAAGCGAGGAAAGCTCGAAGATCAGGCGGAAGGCGTCCCGGAGTTCGGCGCGGTCCAGTTTTCCGGCAATATCTTTCTCGTAAGCGTCCACAGCTTTCCGGAAAGGCGACCCCGGCACAACGGCGGGGATCTTCCCGTTGTAGTAACGGGTCACAAAGGAAAGGGTGCGGTTCACCAGATTTCCCAGATTGCCGATAAGCTCGCTGTTCACCTTTTCCTGGAAATCCTTCCAGGTAAAAAGCGCGTCGGCCTTTTCAGGCCGGTTGTAAAAAATGTAGAAACGCCACACATCCGCGGGAATACCCGTCTCCACAGCGTCGGTACCAAAAACGCCGACGCCCCTGGTTTTGGAGAATTTGCCGCTTTCGTAGTTCAGGTACTCGGTACTGGACATATGGTGGAGCATGGTCCAGTTATCCCCCGTCCCCAAAAGGCTCGAAGGGAAGATCACCGTATGAAAGGGAATATTGTCCTTGCCAATAAACTGGAAAAGCTCCACCTCGCCGGGGTTCTTCCACCAGCCGTCCGCAAAACCGCGCCAGCCTTCCTCCCCGTAAAGATCGGCGCCCAAATTCCCGGTAATCGAAATATAGCCTATGGGCGCGTCAAACCAGACGTAGAAAACTTTTTTTTCATAGCCCTCTTTCGGCACCGGGATGCCCCACTTAAGATCCCGGGTAATAGCCCGCTCATGAAGCCCGTCCCGTATCCAGGCCTGGGTCATCCGGACAGCGTTATTCGCCCAGAAACCCTTCACCTGCGCCCCGGCGAGCCAGGCGTCCAGCCTGTCCCTGATCTTGGGCAGATCAATATAGAGGTGCTTCGTAGATCTAAGAGCCGGGGCGGAACCGCAGCTTGAACACTTGGGATCTTTCAGTTCCGTAGGGTCCAGGAGCTTGCCGCAGCTTTCGCACTGATCCCCGCGGGCATTCTGATAGCCGCAGTGGGGGCAGACGCCCAGCACATAACGGTCCGCAAGAAAACGGTCGCAATGAGCGCAATGGAGCTGTTCGACAGTATGCTCGGCAATAAAACCCTGGGCGTCCAGTTTCTTAAAAATACCCTGGGTCACCTCGGTATGTATGGGCGTCGAAGTACGGCCCCACTTGTCAAAGGCAATATTGAACCAGCGGTAAATATCCGCGTGGATCGCGTAATAGCGGTCACACAGTTCGCGGGGGCTAATCCCCTCTTCGGCGGCGCGGGTCTCCGTAGCGGTGCCGTATTCATCGGTACCGCAGACATAGAGCGTGTCGTATCCCCGGAGCCGGCAGAAACGGGCGAACACATCGGCGGAAAGAACCTGGATCAGGTTCCCCAGATGCGGCACGTTATTCACATAGGGCAGCGCGGAAGTAATTAAACGGCGTTTCATGGTACTGCCATGATACCGGGCAAAACCCATCCTGGCAAGGGGCGCGGATCGGGCGATCCGGGATTACCAGGATTTTCTATATATCAGGGAAATCTCCGGGGGAAGCCCGCAGGGAATTCATTTTTTGGATTTTCTTATTCTTAATTCGGGCGCATTTCCGGCGCTCCGCGCCGGAAACCGGGCTTTGCGGGGCTCCGCGTGTCCGCTCCGGCCCCGGCGCTCCGCGCCGCGGCTGCTTTCGCCCCGCAGGGGCGGCCCTGCGGGGCGGCGCACCCCTACAATCCCTTGCGCGGATACGCCCGTATCTAAATTGAAATACCAAACCGCCATTCAAAACCAACTGTGTTTTAAAAGCGGATTTTTTTGTTTAAAAGCTAAAAAATGTATTTTTTGTGCATTTTTTTGTTGACAAGGAAAAATTCCGATGGTATACTGCCTATAGTTACGTAAACGTTTAATCTCGTTTAAAATTTTGGAGCCGGGGGAAATGCGGATCACTATTAAGGATATTGCCAAAATGTGTAATGTCTCTACCGCGACTGTATCCAGAACCGTGAACAGCAAGAAAGACGGGGTTAGCGAAAAGACCCGGAAGCATATATTGGATACGGTCAGGAAAACAGGATACAGCCCCAATACCATTGCGCGGAGCATGGTTACCCGGAGAACCAATACCATAGCGTTAATTGTCCCGGATATTTGCAACCCGTTCTTCGCCGAATTGGCCCGGGGAGTGGGGGACGCCTGTTCGGAATTGGGGTACCATCTTTTTTTGTGTAATACCGACGGTTCGCCGGAGCAGGAACACGGCCAGGTGATGCTCTTGCACGACAGACTCGTTGACGGCATGATACTGACAACGCAAAATATCGTGGAAGATAATTCAGATATATTTAAATTCATAAAAGAAGGTTATCCGTTCGTATTAATAGAGCGGTATATGACAGGCGTTAATATCCCGCTCCAGATAAACATTGACAACTGCGGCGGTATTAAAGATGCCGTCTCTTACCTGGCGGGAAAAGGGCACCGTAAAATAGCGTTTATCCGGGGGCCAAGGGAAGCGGCGAATGCCAGGCTGCGTTTTGACGGCTACAGGAAAGGATTGGCACGGCATAAACTCGATTACGATCCTTCACTGGTTGTCTGGGGCGACTACAAGATGCAGTCCGGTTATTCCTGTACAACGGAGCTTTTGGCAAAGGCCGGGGGGGAATTCACCGCTATTATTGGATCGAACGATCTTATGACCGCCGGGGCGTGCAGTGCTATTCTGGACCAGAAACTCCGTATACCGCAGGATATTTCTGTGGTCGGGTTTGATAATATTCCCCTTACCGGCATGATTTATCCCCGGATAACCACGGTAGGAGTTTCCATAAACGGCCTGGGAAGGACGGCTGCGGAGCTGCTGTCTAAATGGATTTCGGGGTCCCGGGATATCCGGCATATTCTTATGCCCTGCGAACTGACGGAAAGAGATAGTGTTAGCTCAATATAACACGCAAAGGGATATTTTTTCCCTGGATAGTTAAACGTTTACTCTAAAAGAGAATTGTATGGCGGATTTTACTTCCCGTTCACGGGTTTTGTGCGCCCTTGAACACCGGGAACCGGATCGCGTTCCCGTGGATTTTGCGTCGACCAGGTCCAGCGGCATTAACGCCCTGGCTTATGGAAAGCTGATAAAATACCTCAAGCTTCCCCTGGACAATGTGGTTTTTGACATGCGGCAGCTCCTTTCGGAAGTTGACGATCAGGTACGCAGGCTTATGGGGGGCGACATTATCCAACTGCACCGTCTTTCGCCTTCTATGGGCGTCAGGCTTAACCAGGGGTACCGTCCGGAAACACTGATGGACGGAAGCGCCGCCCGGGTCCCGGCGGATTTTCATTACGAGAATCTGCCGGACGGCTCTGCCGTAATACGGGATGCCGGCGGAACTGTGCTGTTCAAGCGGGCCAGCGGGGGCCTCTATTTTGATGATATGTACCATCCGCTGGAAGACGCTGAATCGCCGGATGACATTGACGCAAACATAAATCTCCCCGGCATCGGCGCCGAAGAACTGGATTACCTCGCAAAGCGGGCAAAAAACCTCTATGAAAAAACCCCCTATGCCATAATCGGGACTACATCTGTCAGTATTTTTGAGAGGGGAGCAAAAGATTTCGGGTATGAAAATTTCCTGATGCAGCAGGTTTCCGATCCCGATCTGATAGAATATTATCTTGACAAACTGAGTTCAGCTTATATAGCCATGTTAGATAAATACCTTGACGCGGTCGGGGATTATATCCAGGTTATACAGCTTCACGACGACTATGGCACGCAGAACAGCCTTTTGATTTCGCCGAATGTTTTTAAAAAAACCATGAAGCCTTTCCACAGCAAGATCCACGGTTTTATCAAAAGCAAAAAACCTCATCTGAAGATATTCTTTCACTGCTGCGGCGCTATTGCATCCCTTATACCCGATTTAATTGATTCCGGCATAGATATCCTCAACCCGGTTCAAATTTCCGCCGGCGGCATGGACCCGCGTTTCCTGAAAAAGGAATACGGCAAATCGCTGGTTTTTTGGGGGGGGGCCTGTTCTTCCCAAACAACCATGTCATTTAAGTCCGCCGATGCGGTAAGGGAAGAAGCCCGCGAAATGATCGGTATTTTTGCCCCGGGCGGCGGCTTTGTATTCTGCCAGGATCACAATATACAGCCAACCATACCGCCGGAAAACATCGCCGCGCTCTACGAAACGGCCAGGGATGCCGGTATTTATCATATTCAGCAAAGTTTAGCAAAGGAGAATTGAATAATGAAACCCCGGATAATGGTCTATGGTAGTTACGCTGTCGGAATGACTATGCACTGCAAAGTTTTTCCCGCAGCGGGGCAAACCGTTCTGGGAAAAAACTTTCAGCAGTTCCATGGGGGCAAAGGTTCCAATCAGGCAATTGCCGCCGCCAGGCTGGGAGGGGATGTGTGCTATGTTTCCTGCGTCGGCAAAGACAGCCTGGGGGACGCCGCGTTAGCCCTTTTTAAATCTGAAGGATTAGACGCCCGGGTCAAGATTTCAGAAGAAAACGCTACCAGCGTAGGCTTTGTGATGGTGGAAGAATCCGGGCAAAACCGGATCATTATCAACTTTGACGCCCCAATGGAGATCGGCCCCGCGGATATCGACGCGCTTGAGGATGAATTAAAAAGCTGCAAAGTCCTTTTAATGCAGCTTGAAGCGGATATTCCCACCATTGTACATACCGCCAAAAAGGCAAAAGAACACGGTGTCTGCGTGATTCTGAACCCGGCTCCATATCAGGAACTGCCGGAAGAAATTTACCCGTACCTGGATGTGATAACCCCGAACGAAACCGAGGCGAAGCAGATGCTGGGCATTGATCCCTCCATGGATATTCCGCCCGAAGAACTCGGTAAAAGACTGCTTTCGACAGGGGCAAAAGAAGTAATTATTACTATCGGCGAAAAGGGGGCCGTTCTTGCCGATGCCAAAGAGATAACCCATATACCGGTTGAGAGGACGGTTGCCGCCGTTGATACTACAGGCGCAGGAGATACTTTCGCGGGGGGGCTGGCTGTTGCCTTGGGCGAGGGATTTCCCATCGGGGAAGCGGTTAGGTTCGCGAATATGGCCGCCGGTATTAGCGTTACCAGGCATGGCGTAGTGGAATCAATCCCGTCAAGGGAAGAAGTATTCAATATCATCAATAATCTTAAATTATGCGGAGGTAAGAGAAGGTGAAAAAAGGGAAAATCTTAAACAGGGCCTTTAATAGCGCGATTGCCGAAATGGGCCACGGAGACATCCTTCTGGTCTGTGACGCGGGGTTTCCAATTCCCCGGAACGGGGTCACTATTGTTGATCTGGCAATTACCCAGGATTTGCCGGGCGTATTGACGGTGGTGGACCTGCTTATCGGCGATTTTATCTATGAGCGGGTAATAGTCGCCGAAGAAAACAAACTCCACAATCCTGTCTTCCACCAGGGCCTGAAGGAACGGATAGATCGCTGCGATATAGAAACAGTGCCTCATACCGATGTTATCGGAAAGTGGCGGGATTCCGCAAAAGTATTTATCAGGTCCGGCGGGCTGGAACCCTGGGGCAATATTGTATTTGTTTCCGGTATTGACGCCCCTGCTTATTTCGGCAAAAAAGGCGTTACTGTACCGGACTATTATAACGAACGGGTCTCTTATAAGGAAAAACAATAATTAGTTTTTTCTTTTATTTTTATTCAGGAGGACTGAAATGAAAAAAGTGTGTTGTGTGCTGATGGCGTTGGCGCTTGTGTCCGGTTCTGTATTTGCGGGCGGACAAAAAGCGGCGGAGGGCGGGAGTAAACTGGTTTACATTATCTCCCCCTCTCAGGAAAATCCGTATTTTAAAGCGGAGATTCAGGGCGCGGAAGCAAAATTGAGGGAACTGGGCTATACGGTTCAAACTGTGTCGCATGACGATGATGCAACAAAACAGGATCAGCTGTACGATGCGGCTATCGCGGCAAAAGCGGTAGGAATAATCTCCGATAACGCCAGCGCGACAGCGTCAGTTGCTTCAATTGAAAAGGCAAAAAAGGCGAATATTCCAACCGTGCTGATTGGCAGGGAAATCAACGCTACCGGAGTCGCTATTGCCCAAATCGTTTCCGATAACTTCCAGGGCGCCCGGGCCGGAGCGGAAAGGTTTGTGGAACTCACCGGTGAAAAAGGCAACTATGTGGAATTTACCGGCATTGAATCGGATACCGCTTCCGCAACCCGGAGCGCCGGTTTCCATGACGTGATTGACCAGTATCCGGAACTCGTATCTATCGCCAAACAGAGCGCTAACTGGAGCATGACCGAGGCTTATAGCAAAATGGAGTCTATTATCCAGTCTAACCGGAACATCCAGGGCGTAATCTGCGGTAATGACACAATGGCCCTGGGGGCGGCCCAGGCGCTCAAGGCTGCCGGCCTTGACAATGTAGTCGTTATGGGGTTTGACGGCAGCAATGAGGCCAGAGACGCGATTATCGCCGGTGATATGGCTATCACGGTTCTTCAGAGGGCTTATGCCAATGCCCAGCTTGGAGTCCAGCAGCTGGATCAGTACCTTAAAACCAAGTCTACCGGCCAGCCTGAAAAACAGCTCATCGAATGCTCGGTTATTACTATCGACAATGCCAGAAAACTGGAAACGTTTAATCTTTCACAGTAGCAAAAACAGCGGCGGGATAACGTGATTATTCCGCCGCAGGCGGCATAGACAGTCTTGCTTCGATCAGGGTTTTGCAAGGTAAAATCTGCTGTTCGGCGATTTTCGGGATTTTACACGCAAAGCACGCCAAACTGCCAGCGGAATTTGTTCGGAAATTTCGGTTTCCGGACAAATTTATTGGAGACATGTTATGAAAAAATATTATCCGTGGAAATGTTTTATTTTTATTCCCGTGATATTTCTTTTTAATGCCTGTACTGTGGTAAACCAAAACGATGGAACCATTATCTTTACTACCCACGCGGCTCGGAATACGGAGAACGTCTCTGCCTTCGATGAAGAATTTGATCCGGATCAATTTGTGGAATCTGTCTGGGAATCCAGGGCTATCCCCGTGTTCGAAGAAAGAAGCGTCGACTTACATGCGGCCAGGTCCGCGATTAATGCGAATTTCGGCCTTGCCTGCGATCAATACGGGCTAATAAGCAATGATAAAAGCGGGTGGATTTTTATTGTAAGCGGCGAGGGGAAACTATTGGAAGTAAACAGGGCAAGCCGCAACGGTACTGCCCTGGTAGAAATCGATTCCGGAGATACTGCCTGGACCTTGCAGATACAGATAGGCCCTGTTTACAAGGGGATGGTCCTGCGCGACGCGCTGCCTTTTATCAGTTTCAACGATTATAGGAATCAGATTGTTTTTTCCGGTATTTCGAGCGCTTTTAACCGGAAAATCGACCGGGATGTGGTTATCCCGTCGGCAATTGACGACACCTGGATTGGAAAGAACATCCAGTTTACCGGCGCCCTTTCATTGAGAGACAGGGAAAGCGATTGGGTAGTGACCCCCGTTATATTGTCTCTCGATAAGGAATGAACCTTGGCAGAAAAACCAAATCAAGCTGCCGGATCGGGCGGTTTTGAACAAAAGGGGACTGTTTGCCTTGACGCGAAAAATATCAGCAAACAGTATCCCGGCGTTCTTGCGCTGGACGGGGTGAGCTTTACCGCCTGGGGAAGAAAGGTAAACGCGCTGGTAGGTGAAAACGGGGCGGGAAAATCAACCCTGATGAAGATAATAGCGGGTATCGAGCAGCCCAGCGCCGGAGATCTCTATCTTAACGGGCAGGAACTTCATTTAAGAAATACCAAAGAAGCGTCGGTAGCGGGGATTGGAATTATTCACCAGGAACTTAACCTGCTGCCCAATATGACTATTTACCAGAATATTTTCATGGCCCGGGAATATACCAAATTCCGGATGCTTGATAATAAAACCCATATTGAAAAGGCCGCGGCCTTGCTCAAGAAACTGGAACATCCCCTGGACCCGAATACTCTTGTACGCAACCTGCGCGTCGGGCAGCAGCAGATTGTCGAAATCGCAAAGACTATGGCGCAGCAAGATCTGAAAGTGCTCATTATGGATGAGCCTACTTCGTCTCTTTCAGTGGAAGAGGTGGAAGTGCTGTTCAAAATTATGAAAGAACTTAAGGCGCAGGGGGTATGTATTATTTATATCTCCCACCGGCTCGATGAGGTTCTCCGTATCGGGGATAATATCACCATCCTGCGTGACGGCAGGCTTATCGAACAGCGGGAAAATGTTGATGTTGATATGGCATGGATTGTACGGGCCATGGTCGGCAGGAATCAGGATTATACAGCCAAATCCTATAAAAACGAAAAAACCGAACCGGTCCTGGAAGTTTCCAGCTTAACGCTGCCGAACCGCAGCGGCGGTTATTATCTCCAGGATGTATCCTTTACCACAACGAAGGGAAAAATTCTGGGAATATACGGCATGCTCGGTTCGGGCAGGACCGAACTTCTGGAAACCCTGATGGGCGTACATCAGGAATATTCAGGAGAAATCAGGCTAAATAAATCTCCGATAAAACCGAAAAATATTTTTTCGCAGATCCGTAAAGGCTTTACCATAGTACCTGAAGACAGACAGCGGGAAGGTTTGATACAAATAATGAACATCGCCCAGAATTTACTGCTCTCCAGTTTGGACAGAAATAAGAAATTCGGCATTTTGAATAACAGGCTGCTTCAGAAAAATATCAAGGAAAAAGTTTCAGAACTGCACATAAAAGCAAAAAATACCAGGCTGCCAATTCTTTCCCTTTCCGGAGGAAACCAGCAGAAGATAATTTTTGGTAAATGCCTTCTGACTAATCCGAAAATTTTGCTTCTTGACGAGCCGACAAGAGGCATAGATATTGGCGCCAAGGCGGACGTGCTTGCTATCATCGAACAATGCGCTTCAAACGGCATTTCCATTATTGTAGTTTCTTCTGAATTAAAGGAAATAATCGCCATTTCCGACGAGGTCTTGATCCTGCGGGAAGGAAAAGTAACCGGATTCCTCGAAGGGCCGGAGATCAATGAAGAGTCATTGATGAAATGCGCGACTACAGTCGATCCCAGATAAGGAGAATTGGAGGAAAGATATAGATGAAAAAAGACATGACTTTTAACCGTTCTTCAATATTGCTTTTAGCAATGAAAAGCAGAACGTTTATCGCCTTATTAATATTACTGGTTATATTCAGCCTTCTCGCGCCAAACTTTTTTACTTTGACAAGCCTGGTCCTGGTAGCCAAGCATGTTGCGCTTTACGCGATTCTGAGCATTGGCATGACAGCGGTAATAATAAGCGGCGGGATCGATCTTTCAGTCGGCGCTATTGTAGGCCTCTGCGGTATTATTGCCGGAAATCTTATTCTCAACGGCATGCCGATAGATGCCTTTGGAGTAATTATCTATTTTTCTGTACCTATCGTAATGTTGATTGCGGCCATTACAGGCATGATTGCCGGGCTGATTAACGGATTCTTTATCAGTTATGTTAATGTCCCGCCTTTTATTACCACGCTTGGAACCATGTATATTGCCCGGGGAATAGCGCTTATCTATTCGAAAGGTGAAACCCTGCCGTATTTGGTCGGAAAAGACATCCTGGGGAACACCGGCTTCCCGATATTGGGTTCTATGCAAATACTTGGGCTTCCTCTGGCAGTTTGGATCATGCTTATCATTGCCCTGATCACCGGATTCATTTTCAAAAAACAGCCGCTGGGGTGGCATATTTTTGCCGTTGGGGGAAACGAGCATTCCGCGGAACTTTCGGGGGTCAGAATAAAAAAAGTAAAACTTTTTGTCTACATGCTATCGGGTTTTTGCGCTGCCATTGCCGGGCTTATTGCCACATCCCAGCTTGTAGCCGCTCATCCCGCTACGGGCAATTCCTGGGAGATGAATGCCATTGCGGCTTCGGTTCTTGGCGGGACAAGCATGTCGGGAGGCATCGGTACTATCGGAGGTACAATTGTAGGCGCCTTCGTAATCGGGGTCCTGAATGACGGCATGGTGATGCTGGGGGTTTCGGAATTCTGGCAGATGATAATTAAAGGCGCGGTTATTATTATTGCGGTAATTGTAGATCAATTCCAGCGAAACATGGAATCAAAAATCGCGCTCAAGATGCGGAACAGCTAAGGAACTGTGCAGAAAATGCTGTGCATTTTATTCTTGCACAGTTCCTAAGCCCAGCCCGTTTGTTGCGACGCTGGAAGAAAAGGTTCGCGCAGGGAACGCGCAAGGGATAGAAGCGGAACAAAAACGCTTGCGCGTTTTTGTTGGAGCGAATAGCCCGGTCCGCGCGCCAGAGGCGCGCGGATGCGCCCGGAACAAACTACTCCCCCACTACGCGCACTACCGTGACCGCCGCCCGGCCCTGGAAGCGGCGGCAAAGCCTGAAGCAGGCAAATCCTACGGCGGCAAGGGCCGCCACGCCCAAAGCGGCCCGGGCCGGTTCCCCCAGGCTAGGGAAAAAAAGGCCGGTAAGGACAAAGGTCCCGCCATAGCCGGCAAGCGGGGGGCAGAGCGCCGTGAGCGCCTGGAGCGCGAGGGAGGGCCGCGAAACGGAAGTCTCCACAAGCTGGCCCGGCGACAGTTCCAGTCCGGCGCTGTTTTCCGCGGTAATAAGCCCTTTCCCTTTTTTGCACTCCGCGTTCATGCAGCCAAAGCAGACGGCGCCCATTTCCTGCCGGATAGTGACGCTGGTCCCGCTTACCGAACGGACCCGCCCCCTCTCGATCACGCCGGCCCCCCGCCAATATCTTCGCCGTCTTCGCTGCCGCCGCCGGATTCGCCTTCCCCGGCGGACTCCCTCCGCAGCGGCGGGGCCTCCATGGGTTCCACGGGCCGTTTTATCCGGCTGATGGAAAGGGACCGGCCGTTACTGCCAATATCGAGGAATACGCCCTGTATCTCGGGGTTTTCCCACGCCTCCCGGGTCCAGTCGGGAATGCCGGTAAGGTACTCCCTGACGCGGCTTTCAATTTCCGTACCCCCCACCGAATTGGCGCTCCCGGTCCTGCCCGCGTCGGTAATTATGGCCGTGCCGCCGGGAAGCACTTCCTCGTCGGCAGTCTGGACCCGCGTGTGGGAACCGATAACGGCGGAGCAGCCGCCGTCCGCGGCGGCGAAAAGGGTGCGCTTTTCCGCGGTGGCCCCGGCGTGGAAGTCGATGATAATCACCGGCGTCTCCTGGCGCAGCCGTTCCAGCAGTACCGGCAGGCGGGCGACGGGGTTTTCCCCGTGGAGCCGGGCAAACCCGCTCTGGCCTATTGTTACCAGCACGGCGATTTTGGCGTCGCCGGCCCTGAAAACCCGTATGCCCCGGCCCGGCGCGGCGCTGTTCAAATTTTCCGGCCTGAGTACAAAGGGCAGTTTTTCGATATTCTCCACCAGGTCTTTTTTGTAGAAGCAGCACTCGCCGGTGGTAATCACATCCACGCCAAGCTTGCGGAGATAGGCCGCGTGATTCCGGCCCAGGCCGTTGCCCGAGGTAGCCCCGTCGGCGCAGGCAATAACAAAGGAAGCGCCGGTTTCCTGCTTAAGCCGCTTAAGGCCCTTTTTGACCGCGTGGATTCCCGCCTTGCCGACAATCTCGGCGATATAGAGAACCTTCACTTCTTCCTGTTTTCCAGGCCGGCAAGGACCCGCCCGAATTCCCCGGCGGCGTTGTAATCCCCCAGTTCCCGGCAGACATCACGCAGATTGTAGAGGGCGTCGTAGTAAAGCGGGGCAAGGCTCACCGCCTCTTCGAAACAGTGCCGGGCTTCCTCAAAAGAACCCCGGGTAAAGTAAAGCACCCCCAGGTTATTCCAGGTTTTGGGCGCGTTTGTCTCCCTTATCAGGGCCGCGTGGTAGCATTCTTCGGACAGCTCGAACTGGTCCAATTCGTAATAGATAAGGCCCATGGAGACCCAGGGATCCACCAGAAATTCATCAATGCCCGCCGCACGGTTAAAGCTGAAAAGGGCTTCGTCATAGTCGCCGGTACGCTGCTGGGCGACGCCAAGGTTGTTCCAGAGCAGGGGGTTTTCAGGCTCCATTATCAGGGCTTTCTGAAACAGGGGGATTGCCTCATTCGGCCGGTTAGCTTCCGTCAGGGCGATACCGGAATTATTTAAAAGCGCCGCAGTTTCCATAAACCCCTCCACGCTGCAAATTATACACCATATATGCCCTTTAAACCATAGGCCTCAGACGGATCAGAACATTTTGGGCGCATCCGGCTGCGCCGGACCGGGCTTTACGCTTGTATCTTTTTTGCCTGCGGCAAAAAAGGATACCGCTGCAATCCCTTGCGCTGCTTTAAAACGGCAGTCCGCGGCGCGCTGCTCGGGCTAAAGCCTTCGCGCCTTTATGGCGTACAGCAGCCTTTTTGGGCGCCGGGCGTGTACGGTATTTGTCGGGGTAACGCCCCTTAACGGGGCGCTTGTATCGCGCCCCATGCCGTTTTACAGCTTTGAGTTTTTGCCCCGCAAAAACTCATGAATCACCACAGCCGGCATCCCTGCCGGCCTGCCTACGGCAAACTCCGCTACCCTTCCAGGACCTTCAGCGCTTCCTCGCGGTAGCATTCCATAAGATAGGGAATGCCCGTTACTTTGGCGCACTCTTCGGTAAGCGACATAAGGTCTTTTCTGCTGATTACCCGGACGTTGAAACGCCTGGCCCCGGCCATAAGCTGCTGGAGCCCGACCCTGAGCTTGTCCGCGTAGCTGTATATACCGATAGCGCCCAGGGGGATATTGGCGATCTCCTTCGCCCCCACAATGTCCTTGACCCTTTCGTAGTTTATGAAAATCTCTTCCGGGCTTTTCCCGTAATCGGAGATGTTCTTGGGCAGAGTCCCGTCCTTGATCCACTGGCCGATATTCTTGCCTACCATGCCGGGGATCATCAGGGCGCGGCCCATGCAGACGGCCTTTACAAAAGGCGCGCCCAGGGCCAGGGCTTTGAATACGCCGTCTTCCGAACTAAAACCTCCGCCAAAGGCCAGGTCCGGGACCCGCGCGCCCTTTGCGGCAAGTATCGACGCAAATTCATGGGCCGCGCTGTGGAGGTAAATCGAGGGCATGCCCCATTCCTCCATCATGCGCCAGGGACTCATCCCGGTGCCGCCCGGGGCGCCGTCTATGGTGAGCAGATCGATTTTTGCCGCAGAACAGAACTTGAGCGCCATAGCGAGTTCCCGCAGGCCGTAAGCCCCGGTCTTGAGGGTAATGCGCTTGAAGCCCAGGGCCCGCAGCCGCTCCACTTCCTTCATGAAGCTTTCTTCACTGACAAACCCCAAACGGCTGTGCCGCTCAAATTCCTTTATCGCCCCATCTTTCCAGGAAGCCAGAATCACCGGATCCGAGGGGTCCGGGGTAACGATATAACCCCGTTTCTGCAATTCCATTGCCCGCTCAATCTCGGCTACCTTGATCTCCCCGCCGATGCACTTCGCGCCCTGCCCCCATTTCAGCTCTATGGTTTCGATCCGGTGCTTGTCAATGATATATTCGGCCACCCCCAGATTGGTATCCTCGACATTCATCTGGATAAGGATCTCGCCGGAACCGGTATGGTAACGCCGGTAGGCCTCGATGCGCCTGTCCATGTCCGGGGCTTTTACCACCTTTTTGGCGGCGCTCAATTCCAGGCCGGGGTCTATGCCGCAGACATTTTCCCCGCAGACAATGGTGACCCCGGAAATGGCCGCCCCTACCGCTATGTGATCCCAGTTCTTGCGGGCAATTTCCGTGGAACCCAAAGCGCCGGTAAAGACAGGCACGGCCATCTTCACCTTCCTGTCCCAGCCGTATTCGGTCCCGGTATCGACCAGGGGGAAACGGGCCGTATCGGGATCGGCCTTTACCCCTTCGGGCAGCCCTTCGGCGCCCATGGCATAACCCTGGATGTTAAGGTGCGAATAATCTACCGGGTAGTTCTTGTCCGCGCCGGCGGTTACATCCCCAAAGGGCCCCGGGTAGATGAGTTCCCGGCCCCGGAACGAGGCCCTGAACACTTCGCAGTTTCCTTTACACCCGTCGATGCACCGCGAGCATAAGCCGCTGCACGGGACCACGCTGGATGACCTGTTACCCGACCGGGTTGCGTCATTTCCGTTAGGACGCTGTAAATTCATATTTTCCTCCAAAATTTGTGCCGCCGCCGGCTGCCCGGACCCGCCCAAAAATAACATGCCCGAACGCCCGGACGGCTGGAAATTAAGGTTTTAGCATAAACAACTTGGGTAAAAAAAACAAGGAAGCGGGAAGCTGCCGCAAAACCCGCATATGGCGGCCGGGCGCTCTTTTTAGGATCGAGCAATCCTGTACAGCCCGCTGGCGCTGTACATTGGCGGAAAAGCTTTATCAGGGAACGCGCAAGGGATAGAAGCGGAACAAAAACGCCGCCGCGTTTTTGTTGGAGCGGATAGCCCGGTC
>JAIRZS010000143.1 GCA_031267115.1 Treponema sp. | reverse complement strand
CAACACCCGGTTATGCTAATATCCCTTAAAAAGGCTTCCCCGGTAAACGCGGCTGGAATTCGGGCCCGGCCGTGAGCCGGATATCGAACGCTTTTCCTTTCATTAAACATGTTTATTTTTATATTGTCGCATGAACGGCTTTTCGTCAACAGAAAGTTAATTTGTGTGAGTTCAAAGACTGCAATGCGGCGGCTTGTAATGTATGCCTTTTTGATTTATCGTGATCCGGAAATCTTTGCCAACCTAAAAAGTGGAAAATAGTGAAAGATGAAAGAGACAGCCTGGCAAGAAAAAGAAGAATTCGGTTTCTCCTTTCCGTTCCGCTGCTGGGATTCGGCGCTGCCCGAATTTGTCTTTCCTTCCCATTGGCATGAATATTACGAGCTGGTTATCGTTCTTGACGGAAAAGTCCAGGTAAAAATAGACGGAGGCGCCTGGGAAGCGTCACAGGGTGATATTGTGGCTATCAATCCGGGGCAGTTGCACGGGTATCCCTGTTCGGAAAACGGCACGCGCCTTAGGTTTTTCCAGTTTGAAGCCGGGATCTTTTCAAAGGACGCGGGGATTGTCAGCGGTGAGGCGATCTTTTCCCGGAAACCTATCCTGCGCGGCGGCGGGAAGGCGGAACAGGACGCTTCGGACAAAGCGTTACACACGCGGGTCTGGGGGCTTCTTGCCGGTATGTTTACCGAGTATTGGGAGCAGCAAAAAGGGTACCGCCTTGCCATCAAGTCGGACCTTTATCAACTGGCCCTCGTCTATCTGAGGAACGGTTCGCCGGGAAACGGCTCCCTGTCAACTAATTCCCCGTCCGCCATAAAACACCCGGCTTCGTTTGTAACGGAACAGCGCATGGAACGGGTTTACCAGCTTATTTTCAAAAATTTCGACAATATTGATCTTGACCTGGAAGAGGCGGCCCGGATCGCCGCGCTGAGCCCCTCTTACTTTGCCCGTCTTTTTAAGAAGCGGACAGGGCGAAGTTTTTACGACTACCTTTCCACGATACGGGTAAGCCATGCCGTTGAGTTTCTGCTCATGACCGACTTGCCGGTGTGTTTGGTTGCCGGTAAATGCGGGTTTAACAGCCTGCCTACGTTCCACCGGGCGTTCAAAGCCGAAAAGGGCTGTACTCCGGCGGCATACCGGAAACAAGTAAAACAACGCGAGTTTGATGGAAGCCTGATCCCGGCGGAGACCTGAGCCTGTCGTCTTGGACTAGCGTCCATAGTCGATTAAGCCTGTCGTACATGGTCGATTAAGCCTGTCGTACATGGTCGATTAAGCCTGTCGTACATGGTCGATTAAGCCTGTCGTACATAGTCGATTAAGCCTGTCGTACATGGTCGATTAAGCCTGTCGTACATGGTCGATTAAGGCTGTCGTACATAGTCGATTAAGGCTATCGTACATGGTGATCCAAGCCTGATCACGGTAGCGAGATAAGCCTGTTCGAGGTCCTGCTATTTGGGGCTCCGCGAGTCCGTCGAACTCACGTTAAATAGTACGGAGGGTTAATCCCCGCAATTCAAGCGATTCCTGTTTCATAAGTTCCCCTATCCGGGCCGCCGCGTCCCCCCGGGCGGAAACATAATTTACTTTGGGAAGGGACGCAAAAAAGGTGAGCTGCCGCTTGGCATAACGGCGGCTGTTCCGCGACACCAGGGCTTTGACGGTCTCCATGTCCTCCGCAAGCCGGAAACCCGCCGGCCCGTCTTCCACAAAGAATTCCCGGTAGCCTATGGCTTTCATCCCCGGATCGCCGGGACCATACCCCGCTTCCCAAAGCCGCCTTACCTCACCGGGAAGGCCCTTGCGGAACATCGCCTCGCAGCGTTCGTCAATGCGGCGGTACACCTCGGCGCGGGGCCTTTCCAGGGCGATAAGGAGAAATCGGTATCCCGGCCTGAATCGCCGGGAATCAGGGCCGGAAAAACCCGGCCGGGAAAAGCCGCTCAGGGGGCGGCCGGAAAGACGGAGCACCTCCAGGGCCCGGAGAAGGCGGTACTCGTCATGGAGGTGTATACGCCCCGCGCTTTCACTGTCCCCGGCGGCCAGCTCCTCCATGAGGGCGGCGGCGCCCTTTTCCCTAAGCTCCTCCCTCAGAGCCGCCCGTATACCGGCGTCCGAAGGAGGCGACTCGGGAAGGCCCAGTACAAAGTTGGCCAGGTAAAAACCGGCCCCTCCGGAAACTACAGGCAGCGCCCCCCGCCGGGCAATATTCCGGGCCGCCTCATCCGCCAGGCGGACAAATTCTCCCACATTGAACTGCTCCCTGATGTCCCGGATACCGATGAGGTGATGGGGAAGCCGGGCAAGCAGGCCCGCGGGCGGTTTGGCTGTACCTATGTCCATACCCCGGTAGACCTGCATGGAATCCGCGGAGATAACTTCCGCTCTACAGAGGGGATGAGAACCGGCGAAAAGTTTTTCCAGAATTTCGGTTTTTCCTGAAGCGGTGGGACCAAAGAGGAGCAAAACCGGCAGGTCAGACCCCGCAGGCGCCGCCCCTCCGGGACCGGTTACGGAATTTTCCGGCATACTACCCCGGGGCTTTCTGCTGTCCCGGCGCCATGAAGCGCCCCGAAAGCATAGGGTATTCCGGGTTCACGCTTCGAGACGGAATTCAATCTGTTTGGTAAAAATCTGGCGGGCCGCCAGGGAAACTACCTTGCCTTCGTTAGCTTCAATTTCCTCATCCTGAATCATGGAAAGCTGGAAAGACCTTCGGGAAGCCGCACTGGTAATCTCATACATATTACTGTTATACTCAATCAGTTCTTCTAAAGGAAATATCATATACTTTATATAATAAATACTTGTTAAAACTATGTAAAGGTCCGGCGCCGCGCCCAAATGTTAAATTACCGGCAAATCTGTTCCGCCGCTACCCTTTTCTGATATACAAGGGGATTGAGGTCAGCTCTTTTTCGTCAATATACAGTACAAAGTTTACCACCCCGCTGTTTTTGAACTGCAAGTTCGAAATGGTAAATACCAGGTGGGAAACGGCGGTTGCGTTGCCCACGCCTTTCACGTCGATATTGCCGCCTATGGCTTCCATGCTCATCTCGCCGTTGAGGTCCCGCGTCTCGATACGGAACGAATGGGAGGCAAATTCCCAGATGTCAAAACGCAGACGAATTACAACCGATAATTGGGGATGTATGCAGGGAAAATTCCGGGCAATGATAGTGTCAAAGGTACCGACGATGGTTAGTTTACCGCCGTTTTCCTGGGCAAAATCACAAAATGTAAATATTTCAGCTTTCATAGATTGTATTTCCTGAGGAATTGAGTTATACGCCGCCGGTACTCCTCCGGGTTACTTCCGCAGGCTTCGCCGTGCCCGGCGCCCTGGGCGGTGTAAAATTCTTTGGGAGCGGAACATGCCTCATAAAGGGCACGGCCCATCTCGAAAGGAACAAAAGTATCCGCGCCGCCGTGGATAAAGAAGGCGGGAAGGGTGATTTTTTTTACCTGGTTCAGGACAGAAGCGTCCTCGAAGGAATATCCCGCCCGCCGCTTTGAAATTCCGCTTATCCGCTTCAAAAGCCCTTTGTTCCGGAAGCCGCAGCGGCGCTTCATCAGATGCCAGAGTTCTTCATACAGAGAGGTGAAACTGCAATCACTGATAATAGCCTTTACTTCCGGAGGCAGGTTTTCGCCGCCTGTGGCCAGCACCGTCGCGCCTCCCATAGATATGCCGTAGAGAACTATGTTTACCGGCCCGGAGGGAGCGGTCCGTTTCTTTACCCAGTCTATCCAGCGCAGATAATCCAGCCGGTCAAGCCACCCGAAACCGATGTATTCCCCCTGGGAATCCCCGTAACCCCGCGCGGAAGGCAGCAAGATGTTGTATCCCAAATGTTCGTACACTCCCTGGGCGATACCGTTAAGCTGCCGGGGATGCCCGCTGTACCCGTGGGCCAGGATCATGGTGGTATCACTTATGAAACTGCCAATACCGGCGGCGTCTTGTTGTTTGCCGCTTTTCCCGCCGGGGCAGGCGAGGAACCAGCCCTCCAGGGCCAAACCGTCGTGGGACATGATGCCCGCCTTTTCATAGGGCATGGTATCTATCCAAAGGCGGGGCTCCGCCCGGGCCGCTTCGATTTCGAGACGTTCATGAGCGGGGCTTCCCGGTATGGGAGCCTTGCGTTTAATGGTAAAACCAAACAAATAATCCGGTAAGAATCTGAACCAAAAACCTGCCGCAAGTAACAAAACTACCGCCGCGGCTATTACCGCCGGCGCCCATCCAGTCATCTCGGTTGTCCTCCTAATCCGCCGCGCATAAACATATCTTGTATTATAGTTCATGAAAATAAAAATAATAAGACGAGGCTGTTCCAAAACTTCAGTTTTGGAACAGCTTCCTTGAATTTAGTGGAAAAACCGGGCCGGACTTTAGGCCGATCTGACCGGTTTTTCCAAGAGCTTGTTCCAAAACCATGCGCTTTAGCGCATAGTC
>JAIRZS010000065.1 GCA_031267115.1 Treponema sp. | reverse complement strand
AAAACTGTCATTTTTTTCGAGCTACCCCCACTTGGCATTTATTGGCAAGTGTAGACTGAATAGTTACCTGTAAACAAAGTATTTCCCAAAACCCGGTTGGTTTGGGAAATACTTGACAGGCAGCATTATTACTTTCTTTGGAGGAAACGATGAAAAAAAGAAGAAAGGACTTTTGGATATTTTCAAAATTCCGGCGTGGTTTTTTGGAATACCAGGACCCCGAAGGCGGCTGGACTTTTATCGAAACCCTAATTGTCATCGGCATAGTGCTGGTACTGACATCCTCTGTGGGTTTCATGGCGGCAAAGTATCTGGATCGGGCCAGGATCGTTACCGCGAAAAGCCAGATAGAGACCTTCTGTATTTCCCTGGACGCGTATTTCCTGGACTGCGGGGAATACCCTTCGGAAACGGAAGGACTCATGGCCCTCTGGGAAAAACCTACGTCGAGCGGGGAACTCTGGAACGGCCCGTATCTGGGCAAGTCCATTCCCAAAGACCCCTGGGGGAATGACTACGAATACAGACAGCCGGGCCCCGGCAATACCCGATACGGCATCAGGTCATTCGGCGGGGACGGTACGGAAGGAGGAAGCGGCAATGACGCGGATATCAGTTCATGGGAATGAAGCGGCCCCGGAAACGCGCGGCAAAACAGACCGCCGGAAGGCGGAATACGGGTCCGTGCTGCTGGACGCGCTGCTCTGTTTATTCATCAGCGGGATAATTTTCGGCATCGTTGTGAATTCGCAGGATGTCCGGAGGCGGGCTTTGACGGAGCTGACGGAGCATACAGGCCGGCTAATCGAAGAGCGGAATCTTATCGACAGGGAAAGGACAGGCATCAATGAAAAACAATAATGCCGCTTTAAATAGCGGAATGCCGGCAGCGCCCGGTTTGGACGACAGGGGCTTTACACTCGCGGAAACACTCCCGGCAATCGCCGTAGTCACGCTGCTTCTCTCCGTGCTTCTCTTCCTCCTGTCCGGTACCGGCATAAACGCCGTCCGGTCAAGGGAAACGCTGTTTTTCCTGCGGGATTTCCTTGAGTTTGACAAGACGATCCGCGAAAAGGCGGGAGAAGTGATCATCCCCTATTGGGAAAGAGAGGCAGGCGCCTCTGTTTTTTCCGGGGAAGCGGCGGGCCTTCCCGGCGCGGTTCTGGAAATACCCTATTACGGCGGCGCGAGGGAGGGGATTCTGCGCCTTTCAATTGACGATGAAAACCGTCTTAGCCTGGAAAGCCTGGAAAACGGCAACGGGGAGGGGCGGGAATACTACCGCGGCCCCAAATCCCTGCTTGTCAAAAATATCGATATTATCCGGAACGGGGAGGGCCGCCCCCTGGCGCTGAAGCTTGATTTTGAATACCGGAACAGATCGTTTTACACCCTGGCGCCTTTCTCCGCGTTTCCGGTAAAGCGGGGTCTTTATGGATAACTTTGCGGCGCGATTGATACGTTCGACGGCCCGGACAGGCCTCCTGCCCTCAAAAAGCGACGGCGGATACGCCTCAACTTACTTTCTTTTTATGCTTATCCTCCTGTCTTCCCTTGTTCTGGGAATTGGGTTCTACCTTCAGTCGGGCTTTCAGGCCCTGGTCCGTTTTCATCACGATAACAGTATCTCTACCGAGTTAAACAGAATTACCGCCGGTGTGATCGATTCCATACGGAATGACCCCAGCCCCGGCATCCAGTGTTTTGGCGACCAGGTCTGGGCCTGGCAGGGAAAGGCGCGGAATGATTATACGGTAAACATCATCCCTGTTTCGGATCGGTTAAACCTTAACTTTTCAAGAAAGAACATCTTTGACAAAACTTCATTATCCCTGCTTTTCATGCCCGGAAAAACCTCCGCCGATCTCCAGCAGTACCGGGAAGATTACGGGCTTTTCCTTTCGCCCTCGGCCTATGAAGGATTATTCCTCCAGGCAAATCTTGAACAGTACTTTTCCTGCTACGGGTGGGCAAACATAAACCTGATAGACGAATTTGCCGCGCGCAGCCTTGCCCGCTCCCTTACCGGTTCGGACGATGCTGCTGAAAGACTGCGGGATACCGTGGAAACCCTGCTCCTCAACCGCAGGGCCGCCTCTCCGGGGGATTTACGCGCGCTTTTTGGGATAAACTACGGCGAATTTTTCCCCTTTATCAACGCCGAACCCCTGATGAACATTAACCACATCGATCCCGATTTGTTGCGGGAACTTCTGGCTTACCCCGATTACGGCATCGAATCGCCCGAGGCGCGGCTTTCGGATATTCTTGCCCGCCGTGAGGCGGAGGGGATAGCCCGCGCCGGCATACCCCTGATACTGGGAGTTCCGCCCGATAGTCCGCTTTTGCATTATCTGGGGTCCGTAACATGGTTCTGGGAAATAACCGTCAGCAATGGGCGCAAAACGCTCAGGACCGTACTCTGCGGCCTTCCCCCGGAATCTTATTCCGGTTTTTCCGAACTATATGCAGACGGCCCGCGCCCTGAGGGAACCGTTGAAATCGAATACCAAATCATTGAACAGAGGTACTTATGACGCTGCTTGTAAACAATGCCGTACCCTTAGCCGGGCCGGGTCCCGCCGTCACGGCGAGGAATAAACCTGTGGTTTTACTTTCCCCGCTGGAAGTACAAACCGATATTCTGCGCCTTCCCCCGCTGTCCCGGAAACAACGTGAAAAGGCGGTGCGCCGGGAACTCAGGTCCCGCTATCCGGGAAACGCGGATACCGCCTGCGTGGAGTATTTCCCGCTCCCCCGGAACCGGAAAACAGCGGACCGGACGCGGCCCCTGGCGGCTTTTACAGCCGGGCCGGAAACCGGCCTGCGCTTCCGGGAAAAACAGGGGCCTGTTATTCCTGGCCTGGCCTTTCTCCTTGCAGGCCGCAGGTACGCGGGAAAAGACAGCGATCTGGCGCTGCTTCTCACGCCGGAGTGGGTCGAGGCCGCTTCTTTTACGGGCGGAGAAATCGAGGACTATTCGGCAGCCGGAAGAAAAAGCGCCGGCCCTCCCCCTGAATTTCTTGAAAGCCTCTGTCCAAAACCAGAAACCGAAACAAAAGAGCGGCAGATGACGATAATTTTAAAGGACACGGATGAAAGCGACGATTATGTCCAAAGCCTCATGCGGCGTTTTACGGACCACCGGATCATCGGCATAGGCGATCTCTACGATAAAATCAATACCCGTAAATACGCGGTTTTCCGCCAAAAAAACACAAAGGCCCCTTTCCTGAATAAAAAGGCTGCCGCTTTCCTCCTGGCCCTTTATGGAATCTTCCTTTTCCTCTCGCTGGAAATCGTAACGGCAAAAGCGGAAAACAGCGCCGCTTTGCTCAAACAAAGCTATGACGAACGGAAAGCCTGCCATGATGAAAGCGAGAGGCTGCTTGCGGAAATCGAGGCCCTTGAGAATCCCGGACCTGTCCCCGCCCCTGGGCAGGGCAATACCGAATTTCCGGATCCGTATGTCGTTATCGCGGAGATTTACAGCCGTATCCGGGGAGCGCGGTTTCATTCAATCATCATCCAGGGAGAAAGATTCAGCTTTGAAGCCGAGGCCGAGGACGCGCTCGGCCTGCTCCGGGAACTGGAACAGTCCCCCTTCTTTACCGGCATTGTCCTTCACCAAACCGCGCCCCTGTCAACGGACAGCGAACTGTTTTCCATATCGGGGAAAATAACAGGGAGAATACCGGGGACGGGGAGGATACGGCATGAATAATACGGCAAATTTCAGGAAAACAGCAAAAGCGCTCTGCGCCGGTATCCTTTTACTCCTCTTTCTCTGGCTCCTCGCAGCCCGGGGTTTGAAACTAAAAAGAGTGCTGGCCTCCTCCCGCACGTACCAGGACAGCGCTGCCGCCCTGGAACCGGCTGATCCGGCCCGCCGGGCGGAACTTGCCGCCTATCTTGATTCGCTGCGGGAATACTCTTCCATGTCCCAGTCCCCGGACTCCCCGGAGTCCGGCGTCTCCGGGGAATCCCCTGAATCTGCGGATACCGGGCCGAAAATAGGGGCGGCGGCGCTCCGGGAACTGCTCAGGGAAGCCGGCATCAGGGGGGAACGGCTGCGCCTGGGCGGCGGCAAGGAAGGGAATGAATCCGCGGAACTTACGCTTCGCTGCGAAACACTTAATTTTTTCGGGTTTCTTTTAAAACTGTCCGGGCGGGGAAGCTGCCCGGTAAATTATCTCAGCATCCGCCCTGTTCCCGGTTCCCCCTATTCCGATATTATCATGAGGTTCAGGTATGAGTAGTATTTCCATTAAGCAAACAAAAATTAACCTGGTTAAACTTATTCGTTTTATTCCCCCGGCGCTGCCCGCGTTTATCGCGCTTTTGTTTGCCGCCCGGTGGCAGCCGTTTTCCGGCCCCGCCGAATTCCCGGACGCGGCCTTTCAAAGCGAAACAGCAGCCGTCCGTCCCAATGTTCGGGAAAACGATCGGCGCGGCGAAATTTCCAAAACAAAAGCCGTTCCGGCAGGGCCGCGCCCGGATTTGCCGGCGGAACCCGCGCCGCCAAAAGAAATAGCCGGGGCTTTTTACCGCGCGGCCCGGGAAAACGCGGAAAGCGCCCGTAACCCCGGCCCGCCACGGAACAGGCCCGGTCCGGGCGAAAACACCGGGCCGCCGGAGCTGGGGCCTGGGCCGGAACCGCCGCCTGAACCGGAAAACACCGGCAGCGGACCGGAAAACACCGGCGGTGAGGGATGGCGGCTGCTGGGCTTTATCCGGGACACCGGGGGCATTGAACGCCGCTATTTTAAAGAAGAAGAAAGCGGAAAAATCATCGTACTTACCAGCACGCCGGAAAATTATCCGGCCAATACAGACACAGCGGGCAGGGAAGGAGCATCAACGCCATGAAAAATTATCGCTGTTTTTTAATTTTCGGTTTAACTATCGGCTTAACTTTCGGTATAGCCGCATTACTGTGTTCATGCGCCTCGGCGCCAAAAACAAAACATAAGACCCAGGCGCTTTACGGCATGATCTACGACAGAGATAACCGCCCGGTACCCAGCGTCTACATTTATGTAAACGGAAAATACCAGGCCTCAAGCGACATCCAGGGCCACTTTGTCATAAGCCCGATAAAACCCAGGGCCCAATACGCAATCAGGGCGGTAAAACCCGGCTGGGAAGAAATTGAAACAGCCGTCTCGTTCATGGACCCTTCCCACATACTCTATCTGCACATGTTCTCGGGGGATCATCTCCTGGCGGAAGCGGAGGCGGCTATCGGAAACAAAAACTGGGACAGCGCCGGGACCTTCCTGTCACGGGCATCGGCTGCCGGAGCGGAAACGCTGCCCTCCGAATACCTCCGCGCAATCCTCGCCCGCAGCCGGGGGCAGTACGGGGAGGCCCGTTCGATCCTGAAAAATCTTGAAGAAACCGGAAAGAACATCCCGTACCTATGGCTTTTTCTCGCGGATCTGTGCCAGTACCACCTGGACAGCCGGGAAGAAGCCCGCGAATACCTGGCAAATTTCCTCGCCCTGCGCCACGACGCGGACGTAGAACAGCGGCTGGCAGAACTGCGGGAACAAGCCCAGGCCCCCGCCGGTAAACACGGGACAGAATCCGGCGCAGCCGGACACGACGACACCGGCGAAAACACCGGAAAGGATACCGTCGCTCCCGCCGGTTAAGGCCGGACGTGTCAAAACTGTTAAGGCCGGGAAGCTTTTCAGGCAATAACCGGCTTGTTCAGATTCCGGATTATTTCCGCGGCGTTTTGATCGGTTTCGATAACAAGCATACCCCCGGACCGGCCCTCTCCCCCGGCCCCGTCCTGCGCCGCGGCATCGTCGGGGCGGTATTGAATCACAACGCGCGGAAGGGAAGGATTGAGGAACCGCTTCCACCATGACTTCTCGAGCTTGAGATCCACCCCCAGAATCCGCTCGTGGGGAATAAAGAGCGTCTTCTCCTTGGGGGAGTCGCCGCCAAAACTGATACGGGAAAGAGCCTGAATCCACCCTTCATGGGGAAAATGGTGGAAACGGAACCCCCCCGAAGTAGCGATAAGCAAGCCCCAAAGGGTATCCTGAAATTCAGCCCAGCCCGAGATATAACGGCCCAAGCCATACGCCTGGACCGTTTCCCCGTACCGGGCGCCGTATTCCCGCCAAAACTCTGCCGGGTCCTGGGATTTGTCGCGATTGCCAATTCCAAACATGATTACCAAGTATACACTACTTTCGCCGTTTCGTTTCAAGGATCCGTTGTTTAATATGTAATTTAAGGGGGGGCCTGTTACCGGACGGGCAGCCGCAGAAAACCGCAGGCCCTTGTCCGGCCCCCCTGCGCTCCAGCCCCGCTTCGCGGGTCTTCCGCTACCCCCCTCGTGAAGAAATTATCGCAGGATTTACCGCAAAGTCAAATCGAACCGAAGGTTCGCAGTCAAAGAAGTTGAAGAAGAAGGGAAAAATAGTGCCAAGAAAAATAGTGCCAGGCACCGTTTTTCTCGATAAAAAATTATCCAGAAATTTGGTGCCTGGCACCTTTGCTTTGCGTTGTCCTGGCACCTTTGCTTGCGTTGCCCGAAAATCCGCGCATCTATCCCGGCGGGCCGTTTTATGCAAAAATGAGGAGCATGAGAATCCACTATATCCAGCACGAAGAATTTGAGACTCCGGGCAGCATCCTTGGATGGGCCTTGAGGCAGGGGCATCCGGTTACGCGTACTCTGATCTACCTGCAAGACGCCGGAAGCGCCCAGGGGGGCGGGAAAGCCGCGCTCCCGGCACTTTCGGTACTTCCGGCAATGGAAGACTTCGACTGGCTTGTGATTATGGGCGGCTCCATGAATGTCTACGAAGAAGACAAGCACCCCTGGCTTGCTCCGGAAAAACGTTTTATCGCGGAGGCGGTAAAGGCCGGGAAAACCGTCCTTGGCCTGTGCCTGGGCGCCCAGCTTCTGGCGGCTGCGCTGGGGGGCAGGGTGACCCGGAACCGGTACCGGGAAGTCGGCTGGCATCCGGTCAGCCTGAACAAGGCGGCGCGGAAAAACCCCTGCCTCTCTTTCCTGCCCGGTGAACCTGTAGTATTCCAGTGGCATGAAGACACTTTCAGCGAACTGCCGCCGGGCGCCCTTCTCCTGGCGGGAAACAAAGCCTGCGCCCACCAGGCGTTTGTTTATGGGGAACGGGTATTCGCCTTTCAGTTCCACCTGGAAATCAACGAGGCCATTCTGCGGGCCATTGGGGAAAACTGCGCCGGCGAGCCTGCCCCGGGAACCTATGTTCAAAGCCCCGGAGAACTATCCGCCCATCCCGAATACATCCGCGCCTGCGAATCCTGGATGGACGAATTCCTTACCCGCCTGGCCGCGCTGTAAAAGTACCGCGTCCGATGTAACCCCTTCAATACAGAAATGTGAATTAAAAATGAAAGCAGCAATAGAGGAACGGCAGCGAATACAAAACCGGCTGCCGTGGGTCCGATATCCACCGTTTGTGGGACTTGTCGCACCGTGAAACCACCGCCCTGACATCGTGTATGTCGGTCTCACAGATCACGAGAATCCCTTCGCGGGTCAAAAGGGAATTGGCCGCTAACAGTGATCTGTCCGATTTCGTCCGTTTAGTTCCGTGCTGTCACCACATACTTATAGGGTTCCATAAACTGTTTATAATTACTCTTGTCAATAATAATGGAACCGGAGTCTACTACCTTAGGTAGCGGATTTACTTTAGCACCAAGATAGTCATCTATGACTTTGAGATTACCGTTAACATAATCATGAAGCCACATGGTAGCTATATAAGCTTCCACAAAAGAATTCTGGGCGTAAGAAGCAGCCATTTCGCCATTTTCAATGAGTTCCAGTGTTGCGGCATCCCGGTCCCGGCCGATAACAACGATCTGCCCGATTTTATCCACTTCGCGGATAGCAGTGCAGATACCGACAGACGAATAAGCCATCACTCCGATCATTCCGACAACATCCGGGTAGGCCTGAAGGGCGGCTCCATTATTAGTTGCCGCAATATTAGCATCCGCGGTATCATCTACATCTACTACCCTGATTCCCGGAAGCCGTTCCAAAACATCATGAATTCCCTCGGCAATTTCTATAGAAGACGGATGTGCAATAGCAAAAGATACCACAACCGTTCCGGCCTTTCCATTTAGAATTTCTACCATTTTTGTACCCATGTCATAGCCCACTTGATAAGGTCCGCAACCAAGGAAAGAAAGCCGCTTTGAAGGTATATCAGTATTTACAATAATTACCGGGACACCGGCATCAACGGCATTGTTGATGGCTTCTGCGGTTTCCGGCATCTGTCCATGGAGTATAATGCCTGTAACGTTATTAGACACAGCTTGATCAATAGCCTGGACAAGGCGATCCGGCTCCATGTCTTGCGGCCCTGTTATGTACCATGCAGCGCCAATTTCCTCACATGCAGTGTAAACGCCAGATTTCAAGGCGTCAAAGAACTCAGGCTGTCCAAGAGAAGCTACTACGGCATACGTTTCTCCCGCCCCCCGATTTGCAGAATCCGCATCAGTGGATACGGATGAAGTCTGTCTACCGCCACACGCAGTCAGTGTAAGCCCAATAATTAGTACGAACATGATTACCGTTACCTTTTTCATATTCATTCCTCTTAACTAAAATAATATTCCAGGCCAAGGCATAAAATCCTTTATGATTTTATCCGGCTTATGGACATGTTAAAGTCCCGAGGCCAAGTTCATGATCTTTTCCTCGTTCAATTCTTCATTTTTGAATTCTTGTAACTATTCAGCCGGAATATTTGAAAAAGCAACAAAACCCGGTAATGTATCTTGAAATATAAGGTCCACGGCTTCACTGGCCGTCATCCCTTGTTTAACACAGGTGGATATATAAC
>JAIRZS010000061.1 GCA_031267115.1 Treponema sp. | reverse complement strand
TCTCCCCTGTCATCTGCCAACGAATAATACACTTTTCGGCATTTCATCGCATGGAATACGTTAATATGTTGCTCGTCAATCACATTATATATGATTTCGAGTAAATTTGCATGGGTGTCAAAACCCAGCAAAAGGTGTTTTTCTGCATCATCTTCCATTATTTCATTATACATAAATTGTTCAATGGCAGTCCGTATATCATCTTCGCCTATACCATGCTTAAAGGCGGATGGATTAAATTCGACGACAATTTCTTCCATAATTTACCCATTCCTCTTTAACATGAATACATATTATCCTTTTTTGTTTGGAACATCAACAGTAAACGCACAGGTGCCTGGCACCAAATTTCTGGATAATGGGTCAAGGGCCTGCATAATATCTTCCCGTTCAATGTAGGGATAATCGGCCAGCAATTCTTCAATCAGTAACCCGTGTTCCCCGGATACAGGGTTTGCCCCCCATGACGGCGGGGTCAAGACTGATACGATCCAAATGTCCATTGTCCATCATAAGTCAAGTATATTTCCAAGGGTGGGACAAGACAAGGTAAACGCAAAATCCGCCAGGGACGGCGGACGGCTCATTCTTTATCTTTGGCCTGCTTTTTCGCCTTTCCGCCGGGGGCCTTCTTTTCGGTCTCTTCGGGCGGCGGCTCACAGGCAGCTTTAAAGCGGGCGTTTATTTCTTCCTGATCAAAATGTTCAGGATCCAAATCCCCCGCCCATTCCTGGAATTCTTCATATCTCTGGTGGCCTGGGTCTTTTAATGCTTCAAGCATATCCATATAACCCCAGGCGCCCCCCACATCTTCCGGCGGGCCTGCCCGCTCCCCTCCGAGGCAGCGGGGCTGCTCCTTATTTATATCCTTATTTACGCCTTTGGCTTCAACGCCGGCGGGGACGACTTTGGACACGGTGATGTTATGCTCCCAGGAATCCCCGAAATCGTAGAGGTAAGTGAATTTCTGTTTCGGCCGCAGATCCAAATCGTCAAGGCAAACGTCGTCTTCGTCGATCACATCCATATCGTTGAAAAAGCTCATGCCGTCCATTTCCGTCATTCCGTATTCCACCGAATTAATGGTAAAGGAATGCATATGATCGTCCTCCCATCCAAAGGCAATCTGGAGAATATGGTGGAGATCTCCCAGGGTATAGTCTCCGGGAACGCTCAGATTCCGCCAGATCTGCGGCCTGATCTCCGCAATGCTTGCCCGCAGCACATAAACCTGCCGGGGATGTTCGGGGGTTTTTTCACTGCTCATAATGCCGTCACCTCTTTTACAAAGAATAGCCGGGCCTCTATGGGAGGGACCGGCGGCGCTTTTTACGCGCCGATATCGGTACGGTAGGCCATACCTTCAAAACTGACAGCCGAAAGCCCCTGGTAGGCCCGCTCGCGGGCTTTGGCGGCGTCGGCACCCCAGGCGGACACGGCAAGGACCCGGCCGCCGGAAGTGACCAGCGCCGCCTTGCCGGCATCCGCCGGGCCGCCCGCCACGTCCGGGGCATTTGCCGCGCCGGCGATAAAGAGGCGGGCTCCGGTTCCGGCGAGTTTTTCCCGGTCTATGGCGACAGGATCGCCCTTGCGGTACGCGCCGGGGTATCCGGCAAAGCCCGGAAGCCCGCCGGCCACCGCCACCGGCGCGCACACGGCCCCGGTTTTCCAGGCCGGCTGAAAGGCGTCCAGACGGTTTTCCAGCATAGCCTGGCAGAGATCGCCCAGATTCGATTCCATAAGGGGGAGTACCGCCTGGGTTTCCGGATCTCCCAGCCGGGCATTGTATTCAAGCAGGAAACAGCGGCTGTTCCTTATCATCAGGCCGAAAAAAATAAAGCCCCGGTAATCCATCCCCTCCTGCTCCATGCCTTTAAGGGTAGGCCGGAGGATTCGGGCGTTAAAATCCTGTTCCAGCGCGGGGGAAAAGTCCGGTACCGGAGCGATAGCCCCCATGCCGCCGGTATTGGGCCCTTTCCCGCCGTCAAACCGGCGCTTGTGGTCACGGGCGGACAGGAAGGGAAGGATCATCCCCGGCTTGCCGGGACTCACGCTTACCGCCGCCAGGACCGAAACTTCCTGGCCGCCGATATATTCCTCCAGCAGGACGGTCTTTCCCGCCTCTCCCAGAGAACCTTCCTTCATATAGGAGGAGATCGCCTCAACGGCATCTTCCGGCCCGGCGGCTACCGTTACGCCTTTACCCGCCGCAAGGCCGTCCGCCTTTACAACCAGCGGGGGAATAAGTTCGGGCGCGTTCTTTGCCGGCGCGTCATGCGTTCCGGCATCATGGGAGGAAGCCTTGAAATGCTGTTTAGCATAATGCAGGGCGCTTTCGTATTCGGTAAAGAGACGGTAGCGCCCGGTCCTGACCCCGTAATGTTCCATAAAAGACTTGGCGTAGCTCTTGCTTGTCTCAAGCCGGGCCGCCGCCTTGTCCGGGCCGATAACCTGAATTCCCTCTTTCCGGAAACGATCCACAATGCCGCAGGCAAGCGGCGCTTCGGGGCCGATAATTACAAGGCCGGCCTTTACTTTCCGGGCAAAATCCGCGAGAAAACGCTGGGCTTCCTCGCCGGCGGCATCGCCGGGCAGAGGCACATTCTCGCACTTCGATTCCCCGGCGGTCCCACCGTTTCCCGGCGCTACAAAGACCTTCTTGACATTCTTTTCCTGGGACAGCTTCCACGCGACGGCGTGTTCCCTTCCCCCCGATCCGACAACCAAAACAGTCATAATAACCTCGTTAACTTCATCCCATTTCCAATGAACGGCGGTACGCCGCTTCCACTGCGTTCATTATTATACCCCGAAACGCGCCGTTTTCAAGCGCGGATATTCCGGCAATAGTAGTCCCCGCCGGGGAAGTTACCATATCCTTGAGTTCGCCGGGATGTTTTCCGGTTTCTTTTACCATGGCGGCGGAGCCAAGTACGGTTTGGACAGCGTAACGCAGGGCTTTGTCACGGGGAAGGCCGGCGCGGACCCCCCCGTCCGCCAGGGATTCGATAAACAGGTACACAAAAGCCGGGCCGGAGCCGGAGAGGCCGGTTACCGCGTCCAGGTATTTTTCCTCAAGCCGGTCAACCATGCCCGCGGCCCCGAGTATCCTTTCCAGCTCGCGGGCTTTCTCCTCGCTTAATTCAGGAGGAACAGCCATTACGATGACCCCCTGCGAAATAAGGGCCGGGGTATTGGGCATTATGCGCACTACAGGTACAGCCGCCCGGCCCGCCCCGTCCCCATAGAGCGCCGCCCTGATTTTGGCGATGGACCAGCCGGCAGCCATAGACACGAATACCGCGGGATTCCCCGATTCGGCGCGTTTCTTTGCCGCCGGCGCTATTTCCATTAAGACCGTTTCCAGAACCTGGGGTTTTACCGCGAGGAATACAAAGTCCCCCTGTAAAACCGCCTCGGTATTGGAGGCATAGGCCCTGGCTCCCAGAACTTTGGCGGCGGCTTCAGCTTTTGATTGGTCGGCATCGGCAAAACCGATGTTCTCCCTGCCGGTAATTTCCGAGGCGCCTTTCATCAGGGCGCCCCCCATGTTACCGCTTCCGATACAGGCAATGGTAGTACTCATGCTGTTTCTCCATTGCCGCTATCATATATGATTATCAGGCCGGGGAAAAGTCTCTCGCTGTCAATGAATTAAAGATCGGGTAATTATTCAGCCGGGGGAAATGAGTGGGGGTAGCGGAGAAGACCGGAGCCCGGCCCCAGGCCGGGCGAGGACTTCGGAGCCAGGGGGAGCCGCGTCGAAAAAGGCCTGCCAAAGAGCCGGGAATTTTGACCCTTTGGAATAGACGCGCTCCCCCTTATTAATCTTGGCGATCCCGGAAAGGCTCCCTCCGGCGCAAAATACTGCTATTCAAGCTTGAACCTTGACATTTCCTCGACCAGTACATCAATGCTCTCCTTGTTTTCCCCGCTGATGGCGTTGACCTGGCTCACCGCCACGTTGATCTGGTCCGCGCCGATTGCCATCTCGTTTATCCCGCTGGTTATTTCCTGCGTCACCGATTCCAGGTTCCTGCTCTCAAGGATTACCTGCTCGCTCCCCTCAAGCATCTCCGCCGAGCCGTCCCTGACCATCCGGGTAACCTCGTTCAGATTCCCGATAGCCCCCAGTATCTGCTTGCTCCCGGCCCCCTGTTCCTCCATAGCGTTCCGGATATTCTCTTCCTGATCCGAAACTGTCCTGACACAGTTGTCTATGGCTTCGAACTTGCCAAGCACGCTGTCGGTGGATTTGGTTATCTTGTCAATAGAATCTTTGATCTTCTTGAGTACCGTGGAAATGGTCTTGGACTGCTTCCCCGAATTCTCGGCCAGTTTCCGAATCTCGTCGGCCACGACGGCGAAACCCTTCCCCGCCTCCCCGGCGTGGGCAGCCTCAATGGCGGCGTTCATAGACAAAAGATTTGTCTGGCTCGCGATATTTTCCATCACCGCGTTAATCTCCAGGAGCCCTTCGGATTCCCGGGCAATCTCCTGGATGTCCGCGGCTACCTCCTGGAGGCCGGAACGGCCCACCTCGGAGGCTTCCGTCAGTTCCCTGACATTGGTGGCGTTTTTAACCAGGGTATGGGAGACGGACTGGATATTGGCAAGCATCTCCTCGACAGCCGAAGATGACTGGGCGACGCTGCTGCTTTGGCGGTCCACATGGCCGTTGAGTTTCTCAATACCGGCAGAGATCTGCTGCATGGTCGCGTTGGTTTCGGTCACCGACGCGGACTGGTTAATCACCCGGGTCTTGATGCTCTGTATATTGGCGGTAATCTCGTTGACGGCCGCCGCGGTTTGAGTCATGTTGGTCGAAAGCTCGTTCCCGATACTGAAAAGGGAGCCGGTCTG
>JAIRZS010000200.1 GCA_031267115.1 Treponema sp. | reverse complement strand
TTTCATTTGGAGCCAGGGGCATAAAGTTTCCTGTGCTGGCACAGGAAGCCAGAAAGCCGATTGCCATTATCGTCAGAACAAACGGCAATTTCCGTAAATTCTTCATAAAGAACCTCCATGTAAAAATTTATGATGCTACACTTGCATAACATATAACAACTGTATTATGATAAGGTATCGGAGGTCAATGATTTTGGCTTCAAAATGGACAGACGAAACTATCTGTCCAAGAATAGACAAAAGGAGGAAAGTGGTGCAAAAATCAAGTTCCAATAACCGACAAGTCCAGAGAACACGTTCATGGATTTTTGAGGCGCTTATGATTTTAATGGATGAGAAGCCATACAAGAAAATTACTGTTTCTGATATTACAGAAAAGGCAGGTATAGCGCGTCAAACCTTTTACCACAACTATGATGATAAAGATGATGTCGTTTTTGAGTATGTTAAAAACACTATGCACACCGATTTGTTGAAAATAGAAACAAATCAAGATTCTAAAAAACAAAATGACATTGTTCTTACGTTTAATCATACCTATATGGTTAAGCATCGAGATACATTAAAAAAAATACTGTCTACCGCTGATATTGAGAACCGTATTCTGCGTGAAGTACAGGGACTTCCACTTTCTTTGATTAAACCTTTTAAGGGTAAATTATCCAGAGAAGAATATTTGATATTCCGTTATAAAATCTGCTACCAAATTACCGGTTGTCTTAGGGTATTTTTAGACTGGTTTTTAACTGATATGCCTCTGGCGGTGGATAAATTTGTTTCTGTGCTTAATGCTATGACTATCCCAAAGGAAGTGCTTTACCGCAATATTCCAAATATAGTTATTCGTATAAGCAAAGAATAATTGTAACTATTCAGTCGCAGCGTGATTTTGGAACTTTTCTTGTTCTTTAATGCTTTAACAGAGGGGCAGGGAAACCGCTCCCGCCTGGTCGCGAGCCGGCGAGCGAGTTCTTGGGCATTACACCCGCGCTTTCCAACAAAAAATCTATTCTACGCGCCCTGTTTGCCCTGTATAGGCGGAAAAAGGCTTGCCCAGGGAACGCGCAAGGGATTGGAGCGGTATCCTTTTTTGCCGCGGGCAAAAAAGATACAAGCGGAAAGCCCGGTCCGCGGGCCGTCCTGCCCGCAGGGCAGGCTGGCGCGCGGATGCGCCCAAAAAACAAAAACTTTTACACGTTTATCCTTTCCCATAACCGGTAACGGAAAAATGATAATTACTGATCCCTGTTGATTCGGAACCAGTCGGCGAGGCGGCGGTCCAGATCGGCGGCGCCGTTTCCGCTGCGGATACGGTCGTGGAGATAGGGCAGGATTACCTGGCGTTTAATGGCCATCCAGTTATGGGGGAGTATGTTGGGCGGCGACAGGGCGGCCTCCGGGGGCATGTGCCCGAGCAGGCCGGGATAATAACGGGGAAAGACCTGCTCCGTTACGGTACGCATGGCGGAAAAGCCGCCCCCGATTCCGAAGAGGGTTTCGTTCATTCTCCGCCGCTTGCTTTCTTCCAGAAGGAGGCGCTGGGTGTCTTCGCGGAAAAACCACAGGGTAAAGGCGTCGGCGGCTTTTTTCGCCCGGGTGGTCCTGCTGATGCCGTAGTACGTGGTGTTCTCCACAAGCGGTATGGTCCCGTCGTTCCCGGCAATCCAGCGGAAGTCGAGGCTGTCCTGCTGTTCGCCGGCCAGGGTAAAAAATTCGGAACTTTCCAGGTAACAGAAAAGAACGCGCCCGGAAATGGCGAGTTTCGGCTGGGGGATAAAAAAATACTTAAAGGCAAAATCATTTTCCATATTGGCGTTATTGGCGTTCGCGTTATTCGTATTCGCGTCGTTGATCCAGGCGTAGATATACCGGATCGATTCCTCCAGAGCCTGATGATCCCAGTCAAGGGGTTCGGCTTCCCGGAACCCGGTATTAAAAAGGGTAGCGGTGACGAAGATAAATTCCTCGTTCCATGAAGGGGAGAATCCCATCTGCGTAAAAGCGCCGCCCGACTCCCTATTATAGGCCCTGCCGGTTTCCTTGATTTCCCCGGGGCTGATGACAAACAGGCCGGGAAGCAGGCTGCTGTTGCTCCCGGAAAAAGCCAGGGCCGGGATATTAAACGCGACGGGGAGCAGATACTGTTTCTCGTCAATCTTGCCCAGCGAGAGGAGCCGGGAATAAAAGGCATCGCCGTTTATCTCTTTTTTAAGGAGATAGTCCAGGGGCCTAAAGAGGCTGCGGGTGGAAGCGCTTTTCAGCCAGCTTCCCACGACAATGTCCGGACTGTCCCCGGCGCCGGCCAGCCCCTGCGTAAGGGAAGCGGTATAACGCGTCTCTATCCTGTATTCATCCTGGCTGGAATTGAAATATTCGGCATAAATGGCAAATTCGGGGCGGTCTGTCCGGAGAATCGCCGAATGGGGCTCCCAAAAGCCGCAGGACGCCAATAAAAACGCGGCAAGAATTACAAGGAGCTTACGGGGCAAGCCGGAGCCGAAGGTTTCCGAAAAACAGGGCTTTCTCATCAAAGTATCCTATTATTCCCGTTTGCCGCTTGTCAATCCCGTCATTTCAGATTATCCTGTAACAGATGGATTTTGACTATGTACAGGACCCTGCTATTCTCCAGATGGTTGAAAAGCTTGGCGAGCATTACCGTACCAATATTGACACCCGTTTTATCCGTACCGCCCTGTTGCAAATTCCCCTGGATAAAAACCAATGGGACCTTGTGGAAGATCTTACCAAGGCAGATCAGCTCCGTTTCCGGGGCTATGTGCTTGAGAATCTGTACCGCGAGCTTGCCGCCGCGGCAAAGCTGGCTTCCCTGGCCCGCCGGAATCTGCTCCCGAATATACGGAACCGGATATCGGTCCTGGGTTCCGGCTCCGCTTCCGACCGTATCCTGCGGGATATGGCGGCAAACGCCTTCGGGACCAACGTGGATATTCTTGAAAAAATGGTAAAAGAGATTTTTACCGCCCTGGTACAGACGGATAAGGCCGACCAGAAACACGGCCGCCGCCCGCTCTACGCCCAAATGCCCGAGCTTGCGGACCTTATCGGGACGCTGTAGGCGGCAGCCCCCTTCATCCTGCCGGGCGCGGGGCGGATTTGGACGCGGTCTCGTAGATTATTTCGTAAACGCCGGGAATGTCTTTCTCCTCTATCGCCGCGAAGGTGACGCGGAGGTAGTCTTCGCCCAGGGCGATAGCGCCTATGCCGCGATCAAGGAGCGCCCGGCGCAGGGTTTCCGCGTCCACGCCGTCGCAGCGGAAACTCATAAAATAGCCCGAATTAAAGGGCAGCGGGCTGAGCACGGGGTGGCCCGGATGGGACGCGATAAACTGCTTTACCGCCCGGTAACGGCCCTTAAGAAGGCGGAAAAAGTTTTCTTTTTCGACGGGGGTGCGGCTGTCCGCCATAGTTTTGAGCATCAGATTCTGGGCGGGGGTATTGGCGCAGGAAACCGAGGACCGGATAATGCCCATATACTTTTTGATCAGCGCCTCGCAATGTTCCTGTTCCAGGCCTTTTGAACCCAGGGTAACAAAGGCCATCCTGAAACCCCAGGTATAATCTTCCTTGGTAGGGCCGTCGAGCTTGACGGCCAGCACCCGCTCGTGGAGATTCACAAGCCGGCCGAAAATCGATTCCTGGATAATATCTTCCTCGTAGAAAAGGCCGAAATAGGCGTCGTCGCAGAGCACCAGCGCGTCCCTCCCGCTTTCGGCGATTTCCAGGATAAGCCCCACCATCTCGTCTTCTTCCTTTCTGGTGGGCGAATACCCGGAAGGGTTATTGGGAAAGTTGAGGATAATTCTGAGCGGCTCGCTCGCCGGCCCGTGTTTCAGGCTTTTTTCGATAGCCTTGAGGTCCAGGCCCGGCCCGTTATTGAAAAAACCGACGGCCCTGAAATCCGCCTCCCGCCTGTCCCGGAAGATAAGGCCGTAGTTGTCCCAGCAGGGATCGCTTGCGATAATCGTTTGGGAAGCGTCCAGAAAAAGATCGGCGGTATAGGATATTCCCGCAGTGATGCCGGGAACAACTATGGGCAGGCTTAAATGTTCCGCCCTTATCGAGGGGTTTTTCAGGAGGAGCTGCTCTTTCCAGGCCTGCCGCGCTTTTTCGATTCCCGCGGTCGGGGCGTAGGCCACGGTTTCCTCGGGGCTGAGGCCGGGCAGCTCGCCGGCAATGGCGGACATTATCAGGGGCCTGCCTTCGGAATACGCCATGCCGATGGTGGCGTTAGCCATAAACGCCCTGGCCTTCGCCTCGGCGGACTGGGCGATAATGCCCCTGGGAAAGTAGATGCGCCTGCCCAGGCCGGACAGCAGCCTGCCCGCGACAGTACCCTCAAGGGCAGAATTGAGTTCAATAGCCAGCGGATTCATATTAGAAGATAATCCGCCAAAAGGGGCGGCAGAGTCAACGGGGCGCATTGCCTCAAAATTAATCTAGCCGAAAAGGGGGCGGTTCCTCAAAACCAAATCCTGGCCGAAATCAGACCGCTTCGGCCTGATCAGCCTCCTGACATGGGGGCTGTTTCACTTT
>JAIRZS010000008.1 GCA_031267115.1 Treponema sp. | reverse complement strand
TGACACAGGCCGCTATTATAGAATAATAATAGAGGCTGTTCCAAAACTTAAGTTTTTGAAACAGCTTCTTACCCCCGGAGAAAATTGCATGAGCCGCAAATGCCTGCCTTACAAAAAATCAGCGATTTTCCCCAGAAGCCTGGTACAAAACCAACCGGGTTTTGTACCAGGCTCAATATTCCATGTTTTTGGCAACGGCGGGACATAAGCCCGCAGCCCGTAAGGAGGTTTTTATGAAAAACATTAAAGTACGGTTTTTTTGCATGGCGTGCGTGGGCTTTGCTCTGCGCCGGTATTGCGGCTCCCGTCTCCGCGCAATCCGCTTCGGCGGACGAACTGGACGCCGCAATCCGGGCGGTGTCGGATTACCTTAACAAGCAGCTTCCCGGGGGGAACAAACTGGCGATCCTCAACATCCAGTCTGAGTTTCCGGCCCTGTCGGAATACATCATCGACGAACTTATCGCCAACACGGTAAATGACCGGATTTTTTCCGTAGTGGACCGGCAGCAGCTTAACACGATCCGGACGGAACTGGAGTTCCAGATGTCCGGGGAAGTAAACGATGAATCCGCCCAGAGCATCGGGCAGATGCTGGGCGCGGAGATAATCATTTCCGGGGCGGTATCCCGGATAGGCGGCCTATACCGCCTGCGGGTGCGCGCGCTGAGCGTGCAGAGCGCCCAGATTGCGGGCCAGTTCAACCAGAATATCCCCAGCGGCCCCACGATTGCGGCGCTGGTGCAGAGCAGCGCGACCGGCTATGGCGCGGCCTCCGGCGGGGGCGGGGCGGTACAAACTTCGGCTCCCGTGCCGGCAGCCCCGGCTGGAACCTACAAGGTCGGCGATACCGGACCTGGTGGTGGGATCATCTTCTACGACAAAGGCAACAGTTCCGGGGGTTGGCGGTATCTGGAGGCGGCCCCGGCGATGACGGATAAAGAAGTTACCAGAACATTACCTGGTGAGAGACAATTTGGAAGAGCAGGTAATTCGAGGTTAGGAGCAGGTAAATCAAATACTGAAATAATGTCTGCAATACTAGATAGAAGCGGAGGTGGGATAAATACTGCATATTGGATTTGTTATAATCTCAATATTAATGGATATGATGATTGGTATCTGCCAAGTCTGGATGAATTACTTCTGTTGTATAATTTTTATAATGAATACAACTTAGCAGGATTTTATACCGCAAAATATTGGTCTTCGACGCATAAAGAGGAAGGTTATGTTTTGGTTGTCGATTTTAGAAATGGCCAGGAAGGTACTATTTCATCTGGTGCAGGCACACGCGTCCGTGCCATCCGGCAGTTTTAGCAGGGAACGGAATCTTCCGGGCCAGGAATAGATAACGTGAGTTCGACGAAAAGAAAAGAGTCCATGAATTACGCGAATATATCCGAATAATTCGCGAAAATTAGCGTTCATTCGCGGACCTTGATATTCTCCATCGAACTCACGTTGTATTACAAGGAACCGTGGTTTTCTCCAAATTGCTGAAAAAAATCAGCCCGGAGCTTTTTTATCTCCTTTGACATCTAAAATATCCCGTAGTATGTTTATGTATATGGCGATACCTCGCTGCGGGCGAGCCGTTAAGCCGGCGCCGGGCCTCTGGAATGGTATCGCCGTATTTTTTATATCTGAGCCTGTGCCAAAACCCGGGGTCCGGGGGGCGTTACGGGGGGCGGAGCCCACCGTAGAGGGGGTAGGCCGGGACCCTGGCCCGGCCGTAGGGGGAGGCTTCCCCCTGTCAACAAGTTAAGCAAGTGTAAAAAATACATACTGATTTCGCGGATTTTTCGCCTCCCATTAAAGTAAAATGACTGCCCAATCCCATATATATTTGTATGAGAAACTTACGTTTGCTTGGCCAGGGCGTCTGGTACGGAATACGTACCCGTATCAACAACCGCGAGCCGCTGTTCAGGCGGCCCGACGCACTGGCGCTTTTCGCCCGGGTGTTCCGGCTGGCTCAGGGGCGGTACGCCTTCGAGGTCCGCGCCCTGCGGCTAGAGGACGACCGGCTTATGTTCTACATTATGCCGGCGGACGGGTTCCGGCTTCCCGAGATCATGAAATGGCTGAAGCAGGTATTCGCGCAGCGGTTTAACGGGATGGACGGGAGGACAGGGCATATCTGGGGGGACCGGTATTGGTCTGAGATATTGGAGGGGGAGCCGCCGGAGGAGGCGGGGAACGGGGTCAGACCCTTGTATGAAGGAATCGCGGACCATCCCTGTTTTTCAGTCTTTTCCTCCTGTTTCCCTCTCTTTCCCCCCCTCCCTGCCGCCCCTCCTCCCGGCTAGCCGCCGCTGTACGGCCCTGTTTTCCGCGCCAGCGGCCCTATACGCCTCAGCCCGCAGCCGTCCGGCGGGAAACCTCTGTCCGGCGGCAAAGGCGCCGGAATTCGGGCAGTTCCGGACAGAAGCCCGGGGGGCAAAATTTCTTAACTTGCTGGCAGTGGCCGGGCTTGCGGAGCAAGTCCCCGGCTTCCCCCTCCCTTTTTTACTTTATTGCCGATAGTTTTGGAACAGCCTCGGTTGATAGGTTGAATAGTTCGCTAAGCGGGCCGGAAGCATTTATCGGGTGTTGTCTACCTTACTCCTATTCGCGGTCACCAGGCTCGCGCCCGGCGCGGCATTTTACTGTACGGTAGCCGGTTTAGACTAATCTTTGCGCCGAGGTTCCTCCGGGTACTCCCGGATTTCCTTATTCGAATTATCAACCTTCTGCCGGCTCCCTGGCCCCTGCGGCATGGATGCCGCTGTTTCCCTTGCTATCCGCCGATGGCGGATAGATGGAGTTTGCCACAGGCAAACTCCGATTCCAAAATCCGGCAGGGGCGCGATACAAGCGCCCCGTCAAGGGGCGTTACCCCAACAAATACCGTATACGCCCGGCGCCCAAAAAAGGCCGCTGTACCGAACAAAGGCGCAAAAGCTTTAGCCTGAGCAGCGCGCCGCGGACTGCCGGATTTTGGAACGCGCAAGGGATAGAAGCGGTATCCTTTTTTGCCGCAGGCAAAAAAGATACAAGCGTATAGCCCGGTCCGGCCCGCAGGGGCCGGATGCGCCCGGATTCAGGGCTGAAATATGGAATTATTGCCGCTTCCGGCGCCGCGCGGGTCTCTCCCTTTACGTTTGTGTAGTGATGATCGAAAAAAAAGATGATATTGTCAACTTTTTTCACGGTAAATGCCTTGACGGGGATTACATTCGAAGAAATAATGTAGTTATTGTGTGGAAAATTGTGGGATAAATTAGGGAATTTTAGGGAAAAGTGGTGTGGAATTAAAAACCGGGAATTATCCGACTACGCTGGACGACAAGGGCAGGGTGAGTATCCCGGCCAGGCTCCGGGACCGCTATTCGGGCGAATTGGTGATTACCTGGGGCATGAAGCCCTGCGCCTGGGTGATGAAGCCCGATGTCTGGGAACGTGTCGCGGAAAAACTCACTAATTCCGACCTTATAACCGAAGAAGAGCGGCTTTTGATCGAGCATAAGTACGTCAACCAGGCCCAGGTTCTGGAAGCGGACAAGGCCGGGCGCATTCCTATTCCCGCGACTGTCCGGCGTTACGCGCGGCTTACCAAGGAATGCCTGGTGATAAGCGCGGAAAACCGGCTGGAAATTTGGGACGAGGAATTTTTCTTCTCGTTCCTGGAGGATAACCAGGAAGCTGTACAGGCGGCGATGAACAAGATGGGCTCGCTTAAGCTTTTCAGGGTGAACGCCGGGGGTAATGGCTGATGGACATTGTCCATACGCCGGTATTGCTCGAGGAGACTATCGCTTACCTGGCCCCGCGCGGGGACGGGGAGCTTATGGTGGACGCGACTCAGGGCGAAGGCGGGCATAGCTACGCTTTTTTGTCCCGTTTTCCGTCCCTGCGCCTTATAGGCGTTGACGCGGACGCCGGGATACAGGAAACGGCCCGGGGGCGCTTGGGCGAATTTGGGGGCCGGGCGCGGTTTTATAATGGCTGGGCCCAGGATTTTTTTGCCCGGCTCACGGAAGGCTGCGGGGCGGATATTTACGGCGGGGCGGAAGCCGCGCCCGCGCCCGGTATGGCCGAGAGGCCGGGCATTGTTTTGATAGATTTAGGCGTGAGTTCCTACCACTACGAAAAAAGCGGGCGGGGTTTTAGCTTTAGGAAAGACGAGCCGCTGGATATGCGGATTGGGGCAGGCCGGGGGCCGGGGGCCGCGGAACTTATCGCGCGGCTTTCCGAGCGGGAACTGGCGGATATGCTTTACCGGAACGCCGGGGAGCGGTATTCCCGGCGCATTGCCCGGGCCATTGTGGAAGAGCGGAAGCGGGGGGCGATTGCAAGCTCCCTGGTTTTGGCGGAAATTGTGCGGGCCGCTACGCCGCGCTCTTACGGCAGGGGGATGCATCCGGCTACGCGGAGCTTCCAGGCTATAAGGGCGGCTGTAAACCTGGAGCTTGAGGGGCTTCCGGAGCTTTTGGAAAGGGCTTTCGCGGCTTTAAAACCAGGGGGCCGTTTGGGAGTGATTAGTTTTCATTCGGGAGAGGACCGGATAGTGAAGAATTTTTTCCGGGACAGAAGCAGGGGATATTTGGCTTCTGCGGCCTTTATGGAAGGTTCGGGAAATCCCTCTCCCGCCGGGGCGGAAGCGCCGATAGTAAAAGATGAGGGGCGGAAGGTTTTAAAACTTCTGACCCGTAAGCCTGTGGTTCCGGGAGAAGGGGAAATCCGGAATAACCCGCCTTCCCGGAGCGCGAAATTCCGGGCTGCGGAAAAGTTATCCGGCGGCTGAACGCTTCCGGGATTTGCTGAAGGGACTGCCTGACGGAGAGGGGGCAATGTACAAAGCGCGGATCGTACTATTTTATTTTCTCACGGCGACAGTGCCGCTGCTGTTTGGGACGCTTGCCTGGCAGTCGGGCCGTTACGCCGAACTGGAAAAGGAAACGGTGAATCTTGAAGCTGTCCAGGAGGACTGTGTTGCCGGCAACCGGCGGCTTATCGCGGGGATAGCGCTTTTGTCTTCCGCCGAACGTATTGAAACAATCGCGCGGGACCAGATGGGCCTCGTGAAAAAACAACCTGAAGAAGTGCTGCAGATAAGAATTACCGGGGGATACGGGCCTGATGGAAAGTGATTTTCTGTTAAATTACGCACAATTAGGCGCCGTGCCGGGGGTACGTGTCCTCTCTTACGCTTCGGGCGGGAAAGGCGGCCCTCCCGCGGGCGGCGGGTTTTCCTCGGTATGTATTGATTCCCGCGAGGCAAAGGAAGGTTCCCTGTTTGTGGCTCTTAAAGGCGCGTCCCGGGACGGCCATTGTTATGTAGAGGCCGCTTTCAGGGCCGGGGCAGCGGCGGCCATGGTGGCCTCTTCCGCCTTTGCCGATAGGGAGCTTGATCCGGCGGGGGCGGCTTCCCGGGCGGGCGCCGTGCTGGTTGTAGTGGAAGATACTTTACAGGGCCTGCAGGACGCCGCGCGGGTTTACCTTGGGAAATTCCCCGATCTTTTGAGAATAGCGGTTACCGGCAGTTCCGGCAAAACCACTACCAAGGAAATTGCCGCGGCAATGATAGGCGCAGAAAAAAATGTGGTGTTCAACAGCGGGAACCTCAATTCAGAAACAGGGCTTCCGCTTTCGGTGTTCAGGATCAGAGGGGAACACCAGGTTGGTATTTTTGAAATGGGAATGAACCGTGCCGGGGAGATTACGGAACTTGCCCGGCTCTTTAAGCCTTGCATAGCGCTTATTACAAATATCGGCCCTTCCCATATCGGAATTCTCGGCAGTATCGCCGCGATTCTTGAGGAAAAGAAACAGATATTCCGTGAATTTACCGGAAACGAAACGGCGCTGATCCCGGAGGATGATGAATACCGGGACGAGCTTGCCCGCAGCGTTCCGGGAAAGATAGTGTTTTACGGCCCTGCAAGCCTTGAGGAATTTGGAGGAGTAAGAGATCTTGGGTTGGATGGCGCGGAAATTACTTGGAGGGGAATTCCCGCGCGCTTCGCCCTGCCCGGACGGCACAATCTGAAAGACGCTCTGGCGGCCGCGGCGATTGCCAAGGCCGCCGGAGTAAGCGCCGCCGCGATTAGGCGGGGATTGGAGTCGGTGAAGCCGCTTTTTGGGAGGAGCGAAATACTGCGGGGAATTATTCCGGGCAAGGGCGGCGAGATCACGCTGGTCCGGGACTGTTACAACGCCAACCCGGATAGTACTTCGCGGGCAATCGCCTTCTGCGACGGGCTGGACTGGCCCGGGAGAAAAGTGTATGTGGCCGGTTCCATGCTGGAACTGGGGGAGGCTTCGCGGGCGGCCCATGAGGGGATGGGCAGGGAACTGGCGGCCTCGGGCGCGGACATGGTGTTTCTCTACGGCAGGGAAACTGAGGCCGCCGCGGAAGCGATGAGATCCCGCGCGGAAGGCCGAAAGATCCCGCTGTTTTATACCGATGTTATGGATACCCTGGCGTCTTCCCTTGCGGATTATGTGCGGGACGGGGACCTGGTGCTGCTAAAGGGTTCGCGGGGCTGCGCCCTGGAACAACTGACTGATGTGCTGATCGCGGGCGTTCCGGGGAAACCGGCGGCAGGGGAAAAGTCTGGCGCGCGGAAACCCGGTATGGCGCGGCCTGTTTTAGCCGGAGGCTGCCTGTGATTCTGGAATTTTTCTATCCTCTGGTAAAATATTTTACCGCGTTCAACATACTCAAGTACATCACCTTCCGGGGCGCTTACGCGGCGATTACCACGCTGCTCTTCTGTTTTATCTTCGGGCCGGGACTGATCGAAGTATTGCGGAAATTCAAGATAGGCCAGGTTGTCCGGAAGGACGGGCCGGAAACCCACCTGGTAAAAGTGGGGACTCCGACTATGGGCGGGGTGTTCTTTATTATCTCCATGGTGATAACGGTGCTGCTCTGGCAGGATCTGGGAAATTACAAGGTATGGATTACCCTGTGCGCCTTTGTGGCTTTGGGGGCCATCGGCTTTCTCGACGATTATCTCAAGATTACCCAGCGCAATGCGGACGGGCTGCCCCCCTGGGCGAAGCTCGCGGGGCAATTCGTAGTGGCGCTGGCCGTGGCGCTGGTACTCTACTTTAACGGGGACGAAATAACCACAAAACTCTACCTGCCTTTTTTCAAGAATCCCGTGGCGGATATGGGCGTGCTTTGGATACCCTTTGCCGTGCTGTTCATTATGGGCGAATCAAACGCGGTTAATTTTACCGACGGCCTTGACGGGCTCGCTTCAGGGCTTCTTATCTCGGTATTTATCGCGCTGGCTATTCTTACCTATATTTCCGGACGGGTTGATTATTCGGAATATTTGGGTATACCCTACATCACCGGGGCGGGGGAGCTTACGGTGTTCTGCCTGGGCCTGGTAGGGGCGTGCGTAGGTTTTCTATGGTTCAATACGCATCCGGCCGAAATTTTTATGGGGGATGTCGGAAGCCTTCCTATGGGGGGGATAATCGCGGTCATATCCCTGATCATCAAGAAAGAAATTCTGGTATTGATCATCGGCGGGGTTTTTATACTTGAGATTGCCAGCGTTATTCTTCAGGTGCTGTCATATAAGCTGACAAAAAAACGGTTGTTCAAAATGGCTCCCCTGCATCACCATTTTGAACTTTCGGGCTGGGCGGAGGCCAAGGTGGTTACCCGCTTCTGGATATTAGGCGGGCTCTTTATTATTATAGCCCTTTCAACATTGAAAATACAGTAGAAGGTTTGTAATGGCGGATATATTCAGCCCGGAGAGGCCGGTGCGGAGAGTAATGCCCGATCACGTTCTTATCGCGAGCGTTCTCGTGCTTTTGGGGGTAGGGCTGGTGACTCTTTACTCCGCGTCCGCCAGTTTTGGGCAGCGGTTTATGGGAGACAGATTTTACTTTATTTCGCGGCAGCTTGTCTTCTGCGGCATAGGGATACTGCTCTTTGCCGCGGCGTCCGTTATTCCCCTTAATCTTGTACGCGCCCTGGTCCCCTATGGCGTCGTCTTTGCCGCAGTCCTCTGTATATTGACGTTTGTTCCCCATATCGGGGTTTCCAAGAACGGCGCCGCGCGGTGGATCAGCATAGGCGAGTTTTCTTACCAGCCGTCCGAACTGGTGAAACTTGTACTCCCGCTCTACCTCGCCCATATCTTTGATAAAAATCAGAAGCAGATGGATTCTTTTGCCCGGGGGATACGATCCCCGACCTTGATTACTACCCTGTTTTTCCTGCTCATCTACCTGCAAAACAATTTTTCGACGGCGGTTTTTGTTACGGTGAACGCCCTTATTATTTTTTTCCTTGCCGGCGTCAAATTCCGCTACTTTCTTAGCGCGGCGGTGATTCTGGCGCCTATCTGCGCGCTCCTGGTGTTCACTTCCAGCCACCGGCTTCTGCGGGTGATTACTTTTCTGTGGCCGGATCAGGACCCCCTGGGCGCGGCGTACCAGCTGCGTTCCTCCGTGCTCGCTATAGGGGCCGGCGGTGTTTGGGGCCGGGGCCTGGGGAGGGGGGTGCGGAAAATATCCAGTGTTCCCGAGATACAGTCGGACTTTATCTTTTCCGCATACGCCGAGGAAATGGGGTTTGCCGGGGTACTCCTCTTTTATCTTATCCTCCTCATCTTCGCCGCAAGGGGTTACAGGACGGCTTTGGAACAGCGCGACACTTTCAAGAGGCTTTTGGCCTTTGGCCTTGTGACGGTAATTGTGAGCCAGTCCTTGATTAACATAGCCGTGGTGGCGGGCGCGCTTCCGGTAACGGGAATACCCCTGCCTTTTTTTTCCGCGGGAGGTTCGTCCCTGGCGACTACCCTTGTAATCGCGGGATTAATCGTGAATGTGTCCCGTTTTAAAAAGGACGCGGAGGAAGCCAATGTCTTCTGATTTTGTTTATAATGGCAGAAGAAAAGGCCGGGAAGGTGATCTCCGCCGGGGCGCGGCGCCGGACATTCACAAGAATGGATTCCGGCGCCCCATAAACGGGCGGAATTCCGGCGCGGGAGAATCGCCGGGGAAGCGCCCCGCGAAGACGGACAAATGGCTTGTGCGGCTGGCCGTTCTTATCGCCGGTATTCTGGCGGCGGAATTGCTGTGGCTTTTTGGAATAACCCCCCTGCTGCCCCTTTCGGTGGTGGAGGTGAACCCTGTGTCCGGAATCGACCGCGCGGTGATTTTGGCCCGGGCGGGAATCGGTTCCCATTCGTCCTACCTTACGGTGGACGCGGCCCTGGCGGAAAGAAACCTTGAACAGATGTACCAGGTAGAGTCAGCCCGCGTGGTAAAGCAGTACCCCGATACGGTACGGGTCTTTGTTGAACAGCGGAGGCCGGCCGCGCTTTCCCTGGTAAATGCCGCAGGCAGGATAATCCCGGTGTATATCGACAAACACGGTATGCTGATTCAGATAGGGGTTTCGCCTTTAAATGCCGGCTCTCCCATGGCGCTGCCTATAGTTTCCGGCCTGAGCTTTGAACGGCTTGAGGAGGGGGTAAGGCTTCCGGCGGAACTGGAGGGCTTTTTCAGCCGTCTGGATTCGCTTAACGAAAACGCGCCGGAATTGCTCGCGTTCATTTCGGAAATAGGGATAAATAAAAAAGCGTATAACGGTTTTGATCTTATCCTTTATCCGGTAAACAGCGTCATCAAATTCCGCCTGGAGCCGGATTTAAATGAAGACGCGTTACGGTATATGATCCTGATGATGGATGTATTCGATTCGACGGGTGTGCAGGTAGACGAAGTTGATTTACGGAACGGTACCGCGTCGTATGTTGTAAAGGAGGCCCGATCTGGCTAACGACAGTTTAGTTGTCGGCCTTGACATAGGTTCGACCAAGGTGTGCGCCGTTATCGGCGAACGGAATGAAAGGGGGACTCTCGATATTACCGGCGTTGGTACGAGTCCCTCTACCGGCCTGGAAAAGGGAGTGGTAAAAAACATAGAGGCGACTCTGCGGGCGATTTCCGCCGCCATTGAGGAAGCGGAAGTTATGAGCGGGCAGGAGGTGCGCGCCTGCTGGACGGGCATAGGCGGGAAGCACATAACCGGCATGAATTCCCGGGGAGTGGTCGCGGTAACCGGGAAGACCCGGGAAACCAGGGAAATAGGGATCGAGGATGTAGGAAGGGTGCTTGAGGCCGCCCGGGCAATAGCTATCCCCATGGACCGGCAGATACTTGAGGTTATTCCCCAGTCCTATATCGTGGATGATCAAAAGGGGATAAGGGACCCCCTTAATATAATAGGGGTTCGCCTTGAGGCGGAAGTGCATATTATTACCTGCTCGGTAACCAGCGCGCAAAATTTGATAAAATGCGTTAACCGGGCGGGGTTCCGGGTGAATGATCTTATTCTCCAGTCCCTGGCCGCTGGAACGGCGGTACTGACGGAAGAGGAAAAGGAATTGGGCGTAGTGCTGATTGACCTGGGCGGCGGGACTACCGAAGTGGTTGTTTACTGCCAGGGGGCGCCTTATTCCACAAGCTCCATTCCCCTGGGCGGCATGCAGGTTACCCGCGACGTTTCCTTATGGGGGAGCATATCCTTTGAAACCGCGGAGAAAATTAAGATCCAGGCGGGATGCTGCCGGGAAGAGCTTTTGGACAAGGACGAAAGTGTCCTGGTTGACGGCATAGGCGGCCGCCCGCCCCAGTCAATTCCCCGGTCGGAACTGGCGCAGGTGATCCGCCCCCGCGTGGAAGAGATATTTGAAATGGTCAAGAATGAGCTGGACAAACTCTCCGTCTCCGAGTGGCTTGGGGGGGGTATTGTGCTTACCGGCGGGGGCGCCCAGCTTTTGGGAACCGCCGAGCTTGCGGAAGATGTGTTCAATGCGGGCAGGAAACGCCCTATGCCGATCCGGGTGGGGAATCCCCTGTCCAGAAACCTTGGGGGTTTTGTTGAAAAGTACCGGACTCCCGCCTATTCCACCGCCATAGGGTTGCTGCTAGAGGGAGGCAAACGGGAGACGGGCAGCGTTCAGGAAGGGGGCGAAGTTTCCGGCGACGCTTCCGGCCTTGGGCATAGAATTTTAACCTGGCTAAAGGGGCTTTTCTAAAAGCTCCGCTGGCGAGGGGGAGTCTCCGGGGCGGCTCGCCGGACCGGAGGCCCGCTCTTACGTTGCGGGGCAGTTCGCGGGGTTTTTCCAAAACTTTGTTTTTTTGAGGAAAAATTTGTTATTGGGGCTGTTTTAAAATTCCCGTTTTGAAACAGCGGCTTTGAATTTGCCAAATTGAGGTTTAATGCCTTAAATATAATGATTTGGGGGGGATTATGATGAACATCGAAATTCTGGATGGCCAGGCTTCCGATCCGAATCCGACGATTATAAAAGTCATCGGGGCCGGGGGCGGAGGATCGAACGCCGTAAACAGGATGATCGAAGGCGGATTGCAGCATGTGCAATTTATCGCGGCAAACACGGACGTGCAGGCTTTGAATCGCTGCAAGGCCCTGGTTAAGCTTCCTATCGGCTCAAAGATCACCGGCGGCCTGGGATCGGGCGGCAAGCCCGATGTGGGCGAACGGGCCGCCGAGGAAGACCGGGAAATGATCTCCAACGCCCTGCGCGGCGCGGATATGGTGTTCGTGACCGCCGGTATGGGCGGGGGGACAGGTACCGGTTCCGCGCCGGTTATTGCCCAGATCGCCCGCGACATGGGCGCCCTGACTGTGGGCGTGGTAACCAAGCCATTTGCCTTTGAGGGCCGTTACAAGCTGGGGCTTGCCGAAGAGGGGATCGGCAAGATGCGGGAAGCGGTGGATACCCTTATCGTTATTCCGAACGAACATCTTATGAAAATTATTGACCGGAAAACCTCTATCAAAGAGGCTTTCAAGATGGCCGACGAGGTACTCCGCCAGGGCGTGCAGGGAATCTCCGATGTAATAACCATACAGGGAGACATCAACATTGATTTTGCCGATGTAAAGACTGTAATGAAGGATATGGGGGATGCCCTGATGGGCGTGGGCACGGGAAGCGGCGACGGCCGCGCGGAAATTGCCGCCGCATCCTCCATTGAGAATCCGCTTCTTGAGGACAGTACGATTGATGGCGCGAAAAAACTGCTGGTCAATGTGACGGGCGGCGAAGATGTAACCATGATGGAATACCAGGAAGTGTTCAATTATATAAGCCGGAATGCCGATCCTGACGCGCTGATTATAAACGGCCAGGCGACCGATCCTTCCATGGGGGACAGGATACAGGTTACGGTAATTGCCACCGGTTTTATGAGCGAGACCGTGAGGATAGCGGGGAAAAAAGAGGAAGGGGAATCTTCCCCTGCGGAAAAACCCGACTTTATGGATGCCGCAGAATTTGCCAGTTATATTAACCGTCCAAGCGGCACGGCTCCTTCCCAGACCTTCCTTTCTCCCCGCAGTTACGAAGATCTGGAAGTCCCCGCCTATTTGCGAAAGCAGGGGCAGGATCGGGAGCTTTTGGACAGGTTTCCCGGCGGTAATGCGAAGGACGCCTAGATTCTGTGAAAGAACGGGGATTCCTGGTAAAATACCACGCGCATCTTACCGCTGTGGAGCGGCGGGCGTTTTTAACCGTAGACACTTACTGCAGCGAGATCGCCCGTTTTCTCGAGTGGGTTGATACGGAAAAACTGTCCGTCGAAAACGCGGATTCCCTTGTCTTGGCGCAGTACCTTGATGTCCGGAAAACCAGGGACCGGCTCGACGGACGATCCGTTGCCAAGGCGGTTTCCGCGCTGAGATCGTTTTTTCAGTTTTTGATCGATTCGGAAGCTCTGCGCAAGGATAACCCAGCCGCTGTTTTGGAACGCCCCCGTTCGAAGAACCGGCTTCCCCAGGTACATTCCCGGGAACTGGTGGAAGAGATGCTTGCCGCTGTGGACATCAGCACTCCTCTTGGCATCCGGGACCGGGCGCTTTTCGAGCTTATCTATTCCGCAGGGCTGCGGGTCTCCGAAGCGGTGGCTCTGAATGTGGGTGATATTTTTCTTTCCGAGGGAATAGCCCGGGTGACCGGCAAGGGGGACAAGGAGCGGCTTGTTGTTTTCGGCGCCGAGGCGGAACAATGGCTGAAACGCTACCTCGCTGAAAGCCGGCCGGGCCTTGTCCGTTCCCGGCGGGTTTCCGCGCTGTTTATCGGCCGCAGCGGAAGGCGGCTTTCCCGGAAGGGGATCTGGAAAAACTACGCCGCGCTTACGGCCCAGTTGGGAATGAGTTCCCGGCTTCACAGCCTGCGCCACAGTTTTGCTACCGAGTTGTTGGCAGGAGGGGCGGATCTCAGATCCGTACAGGAACTTCTGGGGCATGTGGACCTTTCCACGACCCAGATTTATACGCATGTGGATAATTCCATGCTCCGGGAAAACCACAGCCGCTATCTTCCAAAACTTAAAACGTTCCGGCAGGATGGGGCCGGCCTGACATAGGAGGGGCGAACATGAAAGTAAAAAAAGAGATCGTTACCGGCATTTTTGTTGTGGCGGTTCTCGTTACGGGCTTTACGCTGCTTTATAACTACGGGATAAACGGTGAACGGAATCGGCTTGCAAGGCGTATCGCGGAGATGGGAAACCCCGGGGGGCCGCCGGAAACCATCGAAGGTTTAAGAGAGGCTATCGCCCTTTATGAAAAAGAGATAGAACAGCATGTAAAGGATGCCGCGCAGACCGGCGTGTACTGGAAAATCCTCGCGACTCGGCTTCAGGACAGGAACCTTCATAACGAGGCGCTTAAGGCCCTGGAACAGGCGGTCTATTACTCCCCCCAGGACCCGTCCCTCCTCTACCTTACCGGTATTTCCGCGGCGCGGGTAGCAAAGGGTTTTCTTGATTTCCCCGGCGGGGCCGGCGGATCTTCCGAACAGTACTATGCCTTTGCCGAGGATGCCTACCGTAAAGCAATCGCCCTGGACGACAGATACGTGAGACCCATGTACGCACTCGGCGTACTTTATGTGTTTGAACTGGGCAGGCCCGCGGATGCCGTACCGGTAATGGAGCGTTACCTTGATCTTACATCGAACGACGTGGAAGGCATGGCCGTGTTGGCCCATGCTTACGCGCTGACTTCCCAATATGAATTCGCCCTGAACCTGTACGACAGGATACTTTCGATTACAAAGGATAAAGCCAAGCGGGCCGCGGTGGAAGAGAGCCGCAGGCAGGTAATGGACAGTTACTATGGATAGCGGGCGCGGCTTGCTGGACCTTATGATCGCACGTATATCCGGGCTGTCCTGCAAGGAAAGAATAAAACTGCTTAAAAAATTTGACCGGGAAGCAGATCTCGCTGTATGTTCTAAAGAAGATATTGGCGAAATTACCGGCAGACCCCTGAAGGCCTGGGACCGGGACGGGCTGCGCTTCCAGGCGGAAGAGGACCTTCTTTCCGTAACCCGGACCGGAATGGGCTATATTTCCTGGCCGGAACCGGAATATCCGCCCCTGCTCAGGGATCTCTGCGAGCCCCCGGCCCTGGTGTTTTACCGGGGAGGGCTGCCTGGGCAGGGGAAGCCGCTGGCGGCTGTTGTGGGAACCCGGCGGCCCTCATCCTGCGCGGCGATACAGGCATTTGATCTGGGCCGGGATCTGGCCCGAGCCGGGGTCCCCGTAGTTTCGGGGCTTGCGCTGGGGATCGACGCCTTTTCCCACCGGGGGAGCCTTGAAGGCGGCGCCCCCACGGTGGCGGTACTCGGTTCCGGCCTTGACAGGGTATACCCTGCCGCGAACCGTAGTCTGGCCCGGTGCATTGTCGAACAGGGCGGGACGCTGCTTTCGGAATATCTTCCGGGGACAGGGCCGGCAAAGTGGAACTTCCCAGCCCGGAACCGGATCATCGCGGGGCTTGCCCGCGCCGTGATTATTGTCGAGGCGCCGGAAAAGTCGGGGGCGCTTATTACCGCGCGTTTCGCACGGGAACTTGGAAGGGAGCTTTATGTGGCGAGCGCCGGTATGGCTTCTCCCCTGGGCGCGGGGACGCGCGCCCTTGCCGAGGACGGGGCGGGGATCGTTTCGGGCATTGAAGGCATAGCGCGGGCTTGGGGGCTGGAGGCCGGCGCGGAAATCGTGGATACTGCTCCCTGTACCGGTTCCGGCCTGGCTTTGTCGCTGGCCCGGTCGCTTAATTTAAATTGTGAGGATGGGTATGGCCGTTAAAGTTAAAAAGGAAAAAACAGCCGTTATCAAAACTGAAAGAAAACGCGCCGTAAAAAAGAGCGCCGCAAAAAAAAATAAAAAGACACTCGTGATTGTGGAATCGCCTGCCAAGGCGAAAACCATTGAAAAATACCTGGGGGATTCTTATACCGTTAAAGCGTCTATGGGCCATCTTATCGATCTTCCCAAATCCCGCCTTGCTATAGATATGGGGAACGATTTTGAGCCTGAGTATATCACCGTCCGTGGCAGGGCAAAGCTCCTCAAGGAAATTCAGGCGGACGCGAAAAAAGCGGAGGAGGTACTGCTGGCAAGCGATAATGACCGCGAAGGCGAGGCTATTGCCTGGCATCTGCGGAACGCGATCGCCGCGAAGACCGCTACAGTGCCGGTTAAGCGTATCAGTTTTAATGAGATAACCCCGGTGGCGATTAGGGATGCGGTGGCAAATCCCTCGGTTATAGACGAGGCCAAGGTGAACGCCCAAAAGGCGCGGCGGGTTCTGGACAGGCTGGTTGGTTATAATCTTTCGCCGCTTCTGTGGAAGAAGGTGAAGAACGGCCTTTCCGCTGGAAGGGTGCAGTCGGTGGCGCTGCGGCTGATCTGCGAGCGGGAAAAGGAAGTGGAGTCTTTTATCCCCGAGGAATACTGGACCCTGGACGCCGACTTTAAACTGGGCAGGCATCTGTTTACCGCGCAGCTTGTGTCCTGGCAGGATGCCAAACCCGATCTTAAAACCGAAGCGGATGTAAATAGAATCAGGGATCTGGTCAAGGACAGCGACTGCGTGGTGGCTGATGTCCGGGAGACGGAAAGGTCCGTAAAGCCCAAGCCCCCGTTTACCACTTCGCAGCTCCAGCAAACCGCGGCTAACCGCCTTGGTTTTACCAGCAAAAAAACCATGCAGGTTGCCCAGCAGCTCTACGAAGGGGTGAATATCGGTTCTTCCCGGGTGGGGCTTATCACCTATATGCGTACCGATTCCGTGCGGATTTCCCAGCTTGCCCTGGACGAGGTCCGCGCCTGGATAAAGGAAAACTATCCCAAAGATCTTCCCGAAAAGCAGATAGAGTACACGGTGGGTAAGAAGGCGCAGGACGCGCACGAGGCGATACGGCCTACGTATACAAGCAGCATCCCGAATGACATTAAGGAGTACCTTACCAAAGATCAGCTGAAACTCTACACGATTATCTGGGAGCGCTTTGTGTCGAGCCAGATGAATCCCGCGAAAACAAAAACCGTAAGCGCGGACATCAGGGCGGGGGAGGGGGTTTTCCGCGTTTCGGGGACCAAGGTTATTGAAAAGGGATTCTACAAGGTGATGAAGCTCCTTGCGTCCAAGGATGATAAAGGCGGAGTCTGCCCGGAACTCAGGATTGGCGATAAGCTGAAAATGGAATCGTTTTACAGCGAACAGCATTTTACGCAGGGGCCTGCCCGGTATTCCGACGCTTCTATTGTCAAAACTTTGGAGGAGAAGGGTATAGGCCGTCCCTCGACTTACGCCCCCATTATTTCGGTCCTTCTTGACCGCTACTATGTAACCCGGTCGAACCGCCAGCTTGTGCCTACGGTGCTGGGCAAGATGATCTCCGCTATGCTGGTTGAATATTTTCCCCATGTGGTGAACGCGGCGTTTACCGCGTCCATGGAAAACAAGCTTGACGAGGTCGAGGAGAGCCAGATCCGCTGGCCCGATATGATCCGGGAATTTTACGATCCTTTTAAAAGCCGCGTCGACGAAGTGGGGAAATCCCTGGAATCGTTTAAAGGCACCCTGGATGAAAAGACGGACCATGTATGCGAAAAGTGCGGCAAGCCCATGATGAAGAAGCTGGGCCGTTTCGGGTTTTTCCTTGCCTGTTCGGGATTTCCCGAATGCCGGAACACCAAATCCATCCCCCTGGCTAAATGCCCGAAATGCGGGGGCGATATAGTGGCCCGGAAAACCAAAGGAAGGGGAAAGGAATTCTACGGCTGCACCAATTATCCGGAATGTGATTTTATCAGCCACTTCAAGCCCACCGGCCTTTCCTGCCCCAAGTGCAGGCAGTTCCTGGTGGAAAAATTCGACAAGAAGATCGGCAGCCACAAGGCCTGCATTAACCCGGATTGCGATTATTTACATTCCGAAGACGGGGAGGGAGAGGGAGCCGCCGCGGCAGGCGTTCTTTCCGGGAGCGAAGATGGGGAATAAAAAAACCTTTTCCGCCCTGTCCCATGACAGGTTTTTCGCCGCCGGGGTACCTGAAAAACAGAAGATCTCCCTGCCCCAGGATATGGAAACATATCTCTCCTACCTCCGGTCCGTGCGGGGTATGTCCGAGCGCACCCTGCAAGCATACCGGAACGACCTTGCCGCTTTTGCGGTTTACTGTTTTGACTACGGGGTAGACCCCGTAACCGCGGGAACGGCGGAAATACGCATGTTTATCGGGGAAATGAGCGCCCAGGGTATGGCGTCGATAAGCGTGAACCGGAGCCTTTCCTCGATACGGGGGCTTTACCGCTGGTTCTGCCGGAACAATATCCGCGCCGACGATCCCTCGTCGCAGCTGCGTAACTTAAAAGTCCCCCGGAATCTTCCGGTGTTCCTCTGGGAAGACGAAATGGCCGAATTTGCCGAACTTCCCGACACGGCGGGAATACTGTGGCCCGACCGGGACAAGGCGATAATTCACCTGATGTACTCCGGGGGGCTGCGTATCTCCGAGGCTGTTTCCCTGACCCTGCCTGTTCTGGACAGGGATCTTCTGGGGGCAAGGGTAATCGGCAAGGGTAACAAGGAACGGCATGTATTTTTTTCGGGCGAAGGGCGCGAGGCCCTTCTTTCCTGGCTCCCCTGCCGGAAAAACGGTATTGCCGCGGAGCGCCCGACGGAAAGGCTCTTTATCAACCGCAGGGGGACACCCCTTTCGGTTTCCGGTATCAGGTTCATCATCGGCAAATACGCCGAGATATCCTCCTCGGTCAAGAACGTGCACCCGCACGCGCTCCGCCACAGTTTTGCTACCCATCTTGTAAATTACGGCTGCGATGTGCGGGTGGTGCAGGAACTTTTGGGCCATGCCAGCCTTTCCACTACCCAGCGTTATACCCATGTGGATATTGAGGGTTTGAAGCGGGTGTACGCGGAGGCCCATCCCCACGGCGACAGGAAGAATACGACAAAATGAAGGATGAAAAAATGAAACAAAACAGGCAATTCCGTTCTACAACTGTGCTGGCCGTCAGGAAAGACGGAAAAGTTGCCCTGGCCGGGGACGGGCAGGTGACATTTGGCGAGACGGTGATGAAGAACAACGCCCGCAAGGTGCGCCGGCTTTTGGACGGCAAGGTACTCTGCGGTTTTGCCGGGGCCACTGCCGACGCCTTTACCCTGTTTGACCGTTTTGAGGAAAAGCTCAAGGAATATTCAGGGGACCTTACCCGGGCGGCGGTGGAGCTTGCGCAGGCTTGGCGTACCGACCGGAACCTCCGCCGCCTTGAGGCTATGCTGCTTGTGGCGGACAAATCCAAGACCCTGCTTATAAGCGGGACCGGGGATGTGGTGGAACCGGCCGCTAACGCCCTGGCCATAGGGTCCGGCGGGAATTACGCGTATGCCGCGGCATTGGCGTATCTGGACGGCGGCAATTTTACCGCGCAGGAAATAGCGGAGAAGAGCCTCAAGATTGCGGGGGATATTTGTATTTATACTAACGGAAATATAACGGTGGAGGTACTTGAATGACGGGCGACAGAAAAAATACGAACAGGAACGCGGACGAGCTGTCTCCCCGGGAAATCGTTGCGGAACTGGACAAGTACATAGTGGGCCAGAAGAAGGCCAAGCGGGCGGTGGCGGTAGCCCTGCGGAACCGCATCCGGCGGCTCAAGCTGGACCCGGAAGTGCGGGAAGACATAGCCCCCAAGAATATCCTTATGATCGGCCCTACCGGCGTGGGAAAGACCGAGATAGCCCGGCGTCTGGCAAAGCTTGCCGGATCCCCTTTTATCAAGGTAGAGGCTACCAAGTACACCGAGGTCGGCTACGTGGGCCGGGATGTGGAGTCCATGATCCGCGACCTTATGGCCGCCGGGGTGCAGATGGTTAAACAGGAAATGCAGGAGGCCGTTACCGCCGAAGCGGAAAGGCGGGCCGAGGAAGTGCTGCTGGATCTGCTCCTGCCCGGAAAAAAGAAAAAGGCGGCAGGGGCAGCTTCCCCGGTGATACGGCCCATGGGATCTTTTTCCCTTAACCCCGGCGATTCAGGCGGCGGGCCTTCCCTTATCGGGACGGCTATCCAGGTGGGGATCCCTGTAAGCCGCAGCCAGGACGGCGCGGCCGTGCCGGCGGAAGCCGAAGGTCTGGCTGAAACAGACGCCGCCGAAGCCGGCCCCTCTGATTCTACCAGGGAAAAATTCCGTGCTATGCTGCGGGAAGGCAGGCTTGAGGGCCGCGCTGTAGAGATTATGGTGAATCAGAATCCCCAGTTCCCCGCTTTTGGGGCTTTGGGCGGCGGCATGGAAGAAATCGAATCGAACCTTTCGGTAATTATGGGCGCTATGGGGGGAGGCAAAAAGAAGAAGGTAGTTACCGTCAAGAGGGCAAGGGAAATACTTATTGCCGAAGAATCGGAAAAACTGATAGACCGCGACCGGATGACCGACGAGGCCCGGCAGCGGGTGGAGGAAATGGGCATTGTCTTTATCGACGAGATCGACAAGATAGCCGTAAAGGGGGACCGGGGCGGCGGCCATGATGTTTCCCGGGAAGGCGTGCAGCGGGACATACTCCCCATTGTCGAGGGGGCTACGGTGAATACCAAGTGGGGGCCGGTGAATACGGACCATATCCTCTTTATTGCCGCGGGGGCGTTTAATATCAGCAAGCCTTCGGATCTGATCCCGGAACTTCAGGGCCGTTTCCCGCTCAGGGTGGAGCTTGATTCGCTGGGCAAGGAAGAGTTCCTCCGCATACTGACCGAGCCGAAGAACGCGCTGACCAAGCAGTACCGGGACCTTCTGGGTACCGAGGGTGTGGAAATTGAATTCCAGGCCGAGGCGGTTGACCGCCTTGCAGCCCTAGCTGCGGAGGTCAATTCCCGGCTTGAGAATATCGGGGCCAGGCGGCTCCACACGATTATGGAGGCGCTTCTTGAGGAGCTTTCCTTTGAGGCGCCGGACATAGCGCCGGTAAAGATGCCGATCACCGAGGCATACGTGAACGAACGCCTTGTCGATCTGGTAACTGATCAGGATTTGGGGAGGTACATACTGTAGCGGGTTTTACAGGCGGGGGGTAGCGGAATACCCGCCGGAGGCGGGGATGGAGCGCAGGGGGGCCGGGCGGCGGCCCTGGGTACTGCGGTCCTGCCGCCCGGTAACAGGCCCCCCAAACAGTACCGGGAATTCGGGCTGCGGAACGCTTAAAAGTAAAGCGCGGTTTTGAAAATGCCGATGATCCAAAGGGAGGGTTAGATTTTGACTGTTAATAGTTTTCAAAAGACCGTTGATCTGCTCCACAGGGGGATGGACGCGAGCCTGGTGAGGCGGAACGTTATCGCCAATAATCTTGCGAACGCGGACGTGCCCAACTTTAAGAGGTCCGAGGTGAATTTCGAGTCCGAGCTGAAGAGGGCGCTGGAAACCGAAAAGCTCAGGCCGGCTCTGGAACTGAAGCTTACCGATCCCCGGCATATCCCCAACTGGCGGGAACGCGACTACCGGGAGGTGCAGCCCCGGCGCGTTCTGGATTATGTGAGTACTTCCCGGAACAACGGGAACAATGTGGATGCCGAACAGGAATTTATGCTGGCCCTGGAAAACCAGATGATGTATACGCTGCTTTCGCAGTCGGCGGCATTTGAATTCGGCCAGATTGCTTCGGTTTTACGGTAACCTTTTTTACGGTAATTTGCGTTAAGGCAAGATGTGTTAAACCAACCGGTTTTAAGATAATCTGCGCCAGGACAGGATAGGGGGAGAGTATGGGGCTTTTTAGTTCGATTAATATTGCGGCAACGGGGATGAGCGCGGAAAGGCTGCGCACGGATGTTATCGCCGACAATATTGCCAATGTTTCTACGACCCGTACCGCCGAGGGCGGGCCTTTCCGCAGGAGCCGGGTGGTTATGCGGCCCCGCGTCGAGGAGCCTTACTGGCGCTCGCCTTTCCTGCCGGAAATGCTGGACAACGGCGCGGGCAAAGGCGTGCGGGTCGTAGAGGTGCAGAAGGACTACGCTGCCGAACTGAGGCTGGTCTACGATCCTACCCACCCGGACGCGATTAAGACCGGGCCGCGGGCGGGTTATGTGGAGATGCCCAATGTGGATATTGTAACGGAAATGACCGACATGATCGCCGCGTCCCGCGCCTATGAAGCCAACGCGTCTATTATCGAGGGGTCGAAGGCTATGTTCCTGAAAGCCCTGGATATCGGGGCAAGGTAGTATAGCGGTATAATCGTAATTATGGTTATTATGAAGTTATTCGGGAGTTACTTGGGAGTTATTAGGGGAGGGAAAAATGACAATTTACAAGCCTGAACTGGTTTACGGCGACAAGGTGCCGATGAAAATTACCCATCCGCGGCACATGGTGCCGGTAAAGGGGGAATTTTCCATAGGCGGGAAGGCGGTGAACGGCCAGGGGGCGCTTATCGCGGAACTTGGCGATAAGATCGGCGCCGAGGCGGTTGTCCGGGCCGGGACTTTCGAGGATACGATGCTCCGGGCGATCGACAAGGTAAGCGCGTCGCAGAATTTCGCGGCGACGCTTGCCCAGCAGGCGATTACCGATCCTGATTCGATAGACCCCCACGATCTGACTATTGCCCAGGCGGAGGCGCAGATGTCGCTGAACATAAGCCGCACTATTCTTAACCGGATTGTGCAGGGCTGGAGGGATCTGATAAACACGCGGTAATTGATTCTCTTTTAAAACTCCGGCTGGGTTTTGAAAGGGCTTATAATATATATAACGGGATTGCAAAGCTAATTCCTAACGGGAGGGGAACATGCCGGCATTTTTAAGAAAACTAATCGCGCAAATTTTGGCTCTTTGGGGGAAGTGGACCCTTGTCCAGAAGGCCGTCCTTGTAGGCATTATGGCCGCCGCCGTCGGCGGTATCGTGCTGCTTGTTACTATGTCGTCCAAGCCCAGCATGGTGGCGGTTATTGACCGCCCGATACGGGACGATGTGGAGCTTGACCGTATTGTTACCCGGATAAACGAGGAGGGGATCAGGGCGACGGTGAGTCCGGGGGGGATAGTAATGGTCCCCGACGAAACCGCCGCCAGGCGCGTGCGCGCGGTCCTGATACGTGAGGATCTTATTCCTACGGGAACCGATCCCTGGCAGATCTTTGACCGGGACCGTTGGACCATTACCGATTTTGAGCGGAACGTGAACCTGCGCCGGGCCATAACGCAGATGGTGCGCGATCATATAAAAGCCTTGGACGATGTGGACGACGCCGATGTTACGATTGTCCAGCCTGAAAAGGAGCTTTTTACCCAGGACCAGGACCCGGTTACCGCGAGCGTTATCATTACCCCCAAGCCGGGGAGCGATATTACCCAGAACCGCAAGAAGATAGAGGGCGTTCAGAAGATTCTCAAATTCGCCGTCCAGGGCCTGCAGGACGGGAATATCATAATCGCCGACCAGAACGGGAACCAGTTAAACGACTTTGAGGGCATGGCCGCGCTTGACCGGCTGGGCGTTATTGAGCGGGAAGCCAAGATTGTCCAGGCTTTGGAGACCAAATACCGGGCGCAGATACTTAAATCTTTGCAGGAAACTTTTACCGCCGACCGGGTGCGGGACCTTAATATCAAGATCGATATGGATATGTCGAAGAAAGAGGTCAATACCGACGAGTACTTTCCCATTACCAGGAAACCCAGGACCCCGGGGCTTGCCTATGACGATTCGGAGGTTCTCAATTCCGTGACTATTTCCGAATCCACTTCCAGCACCGACTGGGCGGGGACCGGTTTTAATCCCGAAGGCCCTCCGGGGGTGGAAGGGCAGACAACGCCGGCTTTCCGGGATATGTCCAATCTTTACGGCAAGGTTACCCAGGAGACCAGGACCCACAACGAGGTGATCAACAACCGGAAGATACAGGAGGAACGCAGCCCCACCATAGACAGGGTAACTGTTTCCGTAAATATTGACGGGACCTGGAAGAGGAAGTACGACGAGAAGCGCAAGCCGGTGATCAGCGCTGAAAATGCCATTGAGCGGGAGTATACCCCGGTTTCCCCGGAGGCTTTGGCCGATGCGCGGTCCATCATCGAAAAGGCTGTGGGGTACAAGAACGGCTGGGGGGAGACGGTGACGGTGACGAATATCCAGGTTGACCGGACCGCCCAGTTCGCCGACGAAGACGCCGCCTACTTCCGCGAACAGCAGATGCAGCTTATAATATTAATAGTCCTTATCGGGTTTGTAGCGCTTGCCGCGGGCTTTGTCGCATTCCGCATTATTTCCCGGGAACTGGAGCGGCGGCGCAGGATGCGCGAGGAAGAGATTTCCCGGCAGCAGCAGGCCCTGCGGGAAAGCGCGCTTCTGGAAGCCGAGAACGAAGGGGTGGAAGTTTCCATGTCCGTGGAAGAGAAGCGGCGCATGGAGCTTCAGGAGAACGCGATCAATATGGCAAAGGAGCATCCCGGCGATGTGGCCCAGCTTATCAGAACCTGGCTGATGGAGGAATAGAATGGCTCAGGCAAGTGCCGCAGCTTCGGGCGGCGGCAAAAAAAAAGGAATCAAGGAATTTACCGGACGCCAGAAAGCCGCCATATTTCTGGTCAGTATCGGGTCGGATATTTCCGCAGAGATATTCAAGTTCCTGCGCGAGGACGAGATAGAAACCCTTACCTTCGAGATAGCGAGGCTTGAAACCATAGAGCCGGATCAGAAAGACGCGGTCCTTGCCGAATTCCAGGAACTGATGATGGCCAACCAGTTCATCTCCATGGGCGGCATAGACTATGCCCGGGAGCTTCTGGAAAAGTCCTTGGGAAGCCAGAAAGCCATCGATATTATCAACCGCCTGACTTCGAGCCTCCAGGTGAGGCCCTTTGATTTTATCAGAAGGACGGACCCCGCGCACCTGCTCAACTTTATCCAGCAGGAGCATCCTCAGACCATAGCCCTGATCCTGGCGTACCTGGAGCCGAACAAGGCTTCAGTTATTTTGCAGAATCTGCCCCACGAGGTACAGTCCGACGTGGCCCGCAGAATCGCTACCATGGACCGTACCAGCCCGGAAGTTCTGCGCGAAGTGGAGCGGGTGCTGGAAAAGAAACTTTCCACCCTGTCCAGCGAAGACTACACCGCGGCCGGCGGCGTGGAGAGCATTGTAGAGATTCTCAACATGGTTGACCGGTCTTCCGAAAAGCAGATTATCGAGGCCCTGGAAGACGAGGACCCCGAGCTTGCCGAAGAGATCAAGAAGCGGATGTTCGTGTTCGAGGATATTGTTATGCTTGACGACAAGGCCATCCAGAAAGTTATGCGCGAGGTGGACTCCCAGGAACTGGCCAAGGCTTTAAAGTCGGTGGATACCGAAGTGCAGGACAAAATATTCCGGAACATGAGCAAGCGCGCGGCGGGTATGCTGAAGGAAGATATGGAATATATGGGGCCGGTACGCCTGAAGGACGTGGAAGAGGCCCAGCAGAAGATCGTTTCCATTATCCGGCATCTGGAAGACACGGGCGAAATAGTTGTCGCGCGCGCCGGCGAGGATGAATTGGTTGTATAAACTGCAGGCTGACGCTTTGCGCGGTTAATGTTGGGTGTTTTTTATTGGAAAGCGCGGGTGTAATACCCAAGAACCCGCTCACCGGTTCGCGGGGGAGCTTTAGGGCGAATTCTTTTACCACTGCATAAATTGCGGGGTATGAAACCGCGCAGTATTGTCGGACCTCTGGTCCGCAATTTCCTATCCAACGACAGATTTTTCGAAGAAAAATCTGATACCTCGCCCTTCAGGGCGAGGTAGTT
>JAIRZS010000322.1 GCA_031267115.1 Treponema sp. | reverse complement strand
CATAACAAACTCCTTGAGAATGGGCATATACCCTTGTACTGTCATTGATGTCTCGCGGAATAATCCCGCTATAGGAGTTCGTTCCTGCTTCCCGACAAGGAAGGCTCAGGCTTCACGCAGCTGGGCTTTACCGCCCTGCATGGGCGATAACCAACCATAGCATAATTTTCAAAAATATGTCAAGCTATCGCTGCAAATAATTCGCTATAAGCGCGTAAATTTTTTTATCTTGGACGCATCCCCGGCTCCGCCGGGGACCGGGCTTTCCGGGGTTCCGCTCCGCTCCATTCTTTGCGCTCCGCGCAAAGAACGCTCCGCGCCCCTGCAATCCCTTGCGCGTTCCGTATGGAGGCCCATGCCGGGAAATTACCGGCGTTTTGGTATATAGTATAATCCATGAGCATTTCAAGTTACCTTGAGGCCATGCCTCTGAGCGAGATCGAAAGGTATATCAAGGGGCTGCCAAAAGATTCGGTCCCCTATACGGGCCATCCACGGCAGCACCCTTCTGAAAAGGGCAAGCTCATCCTTATCCACGATCCCCTGGGGGAAAATCCCCGCGTTATGGAATTTAAAGTCGATGATGTCACCCATCTTGAGGAGATACCTTCCGCCGTTACCGAAGCGGGCGAAGGGGTGCGGCTTGTCAAACTTTGGATACGCAGGGGCGCTATCGGGGTACTGATGCAGCCTTTCGAGGTTCAGGACAGCCCTTGAGCGCGGAAGCCCGTTTTGCGGAAAGTTCCGGAGCGGCGCCCAGAACGGCGGCCTTTCTGAGCTGCGGCCTCTGCCCCCACCGCTGCGCTCTTGCGCCGGGCAAGACGGGGCTTTGCCGGGCGCGGAAAAACGAGGGGGGAAGTATGGCCCTGCCCCTTTACGGCCATGTTACCGCCCTGGCGCTTGACCCAATCGAAAAAAAACCGCTTTACCATTTTCGCCCCGGCTCGCAGATACTGTCGGCGGGTTTCGCGGGCTGCAACCTCCGCTGCCCCTTTTGCCAGAACTGGCATATTTCCCAGAAAACGGACGGCCCCTGGCGGAACATTTCTCCAAAGGAACTTATCGCCGCCGCCGAAAGCAGCGGGGGGCAGATCGCCTACACTTACTCGGAACCGCTGGTCCACTTCGAATACCTTCTGGAAACCATGGCCCTTGCCCGCAGGGCCGGGGTCGCCAATGTGCTGGTCAGTAACGGCTGTATCAACGCGGAACCGGCGGCGGAAATTATCCCCCTGCTGGATGCGGCGAATATCGACCTTAAGTGTTTTTCCGGGGAGACCTACGGGAAAGTTCTGGGCGGCAGCCTGGAAGCGGTAAAACACTTTATCGCTTCCGCGTATGGCGCGGGGGTGCATCTGGAAGTAACCACGCTCATCGTACCCGGAGTCAGCGACAACTGCGCGGAATTCGACGCGGCCTCGGAATTTCTCGCCTCCCTCGCCTCCCCGTCTTCGCCCGAAGGCGGCCGGAGGGCCTGTACACCGGCGGCCCTGCGGGAAATTCCCTGGCACCTCTCGGCCTATCACCCGGACTACCGCTGGGACGCGCCGCCCACAGACCTTTCCGTACTCGCCGGCTTTGCCCGCCGCGCCCGGCAAAAGATGCCTTATGTATACACCGGCAATATCCCCGGCGGCTCCAGCGATACCCCCTGCCCGCTCTGCGGAAAAACCCTGGTAAGCCGCCGGGGCTGCCATGTTGATGCAAGCGGCCTTGCCCCTGGCCGGGAAGGCCGCTGCTGCTGCGCCTATTGCGGGGAAACCGCGCCCTTCGTCCCGGTTTAGTAGAAAGAGACCGGATACTGTAGCCCCTCCCCTCCCCTGCCCTTCCATTTGGTTTGCTGCCCTTTTTTTATCCGCCCCGCGGGAACCGTTATCTGGAACAATAGAAGTTGATGAACCTACATTGGAGGAACGGCATGGCTTTCCACGCGGCTTTTTACCGGGGATACAAGGGCGCCGGGCATCAAATTTTGGCGCGCCGCTATTGCCCGCTGTTATTGCCGCGCTGCGCGGCGGTTTCGGCTTCGGCGGCAAGGCCGGCGGAGGCGAAAATTTCGGCGGCGTGGCGCCAGGCGGCTTCCGCTTCCGCCGGGCGGCCCGCCTTGGAAAGCACGTCGCCGCGGGCGAGCCAGTCCTTGCCGAGGCCGTAGCTGTTCTCGGCGCGGCGGTCGCAGGCCAGGGCCTCTTCCAGGGCCTCAAGGGCCGCATCGTAGTTCCCGGCCACCGAACGCGCCGAGGCGATGAGGTACCAGTCGTAGGCGGCCTGTTCCGGGTAGCTGCCGTGGAGGGCAAGGGCTTTTTTCAGGGCGGCTTCCGCCTCGGCAAAGCGGCGCAGTTCCTTTTCGGCAAGGCCGGTCACGGTCCAGGCCAGCGCCTGATCGAGCGGGTTTGCCTTTATCCGCCCGAGCGCCGCCTGTACCCTGTCCCGCACGGACAGGGCGGCGGCACTGCCCCCGTCGAGGAGACGCCGCCTTTCCCGGTGGATTTCGCAGATTGCCAGAAGCTCCCCGTCCCCCGCCTGGCCGGCCTCGGCGGCGGCGCTGTCCCAGGAGGCGGACGCCTCGTCCGCCCTTCCCAGATAGGAATAGGCGTTCCCCAGGGAAAGGTAGGCCCGCACGATCAGGGCGGTGTCGTCGGCGTTAAAGGCGAGCCGCCGGGCTTCGGCCAGGAGTTCCAGGGCGCCTTCGTAGTTGCCCCGGTCCGTTTCCCGGTTGGCGAGTTCCAGCTGGAGCGCCCCGGCGTTGCGCAGGGTCCGCGTTTCGACCGGGCCTTTCGGCGCGGTGGAACAGCCGAGCGCGAATAAAAGCGCGAAAAGGCCGGCTGCCAGCCCCGGCGGGATCCGCCCCGGCGGTTCCGTTTGGGGGGGTAGGCCGGGACCCTGGCCCGGCCGCAGGGGGGCCGGACGGCGGCCCTTTGTACCGCCCCCGCCGTATGGTAACAGGCCCCCCCTCAGGATGGCGGGTTTTGCTTTTTTTTCCATGATCTTTCCCGGGATTTTTCGCATTGTTTTCCCGCCTCCTAAAAGCTGACGTCGCGGACGCCCGAACCGGCGCTTTGGTTTCCCTGGCGTTCGGGGAAGCCTTTCCTGAGCAGGGGGTTGTTCCTCAGCGAGACCAGGAGGTCTTCGGCGCCCTGGAGGACCTGGCTGAGTTCCGCGATGAGCCTGCCTATCTGGGGAAGCTGGGGCGGGATGAAGGCGGCGGTCCTTTCGAGGTTTCGCAGTATGCCCGCAATAGAGGCGAGCGAGGCGTCGAGGTTGGTATAGACCGTGCCGCTGCCGTCCAGAATGGAAGAAACGGTGCCTCCGGGGGCGGCAAGCTGCGAGGAAACGGTCCCGAGGTCGGCGGCGACTGTTTTCAGGCCGGCGACAAGCTCGTCGATGTCCGCGAGGATGGGCCCCAGGTCTGTATAAACCTGGCTGACTACGCCGCCAATGTCGCCGGCGGCGCCGCTGATGCTGCCCAGGCCCTTCTCAAAGCCCTGCACTACCCGGCCTATGGCGGTTTCGTCGCTGCCTTCGAGCGCGCCCTCGACTTCGCCGGCCAGCTTGTTGAGCTGTTCCAGCAGGGTGTTTACCTGGCTTACCAGGAGGGTAATGCTGTCCGACTGGAGCGGGACGGAGGCGAGGCCCTGCTCTATAAACAGGCGGGCTATCGGGGTGCCGGCGCGGGGGATGACCGAGCCTTCCTCAAGGCGGCGGGAACCCAGGCCGGGATAAAACTGGAAGCGGTTCCCCAGGCCTATGGGGCTGATCTGGAGTTCTACCAGGGAGCCTTCCCTTACCCGGTCCGCGTAGGTATCGTAGATGAGGATGACCGCTTCTACCTGATCGTTTTCCGCGAGCCTGCGGCTTTTGATCCGGCCTATGGGGAAGCCTTTGTACTGCACTTCCATGTTGGGGGAAAGCCCGGCGGCGCTTTCAAAATAGGCCAGGTACTGGTAATCCCGCCTGAACCAGCGCTGGCTTCTGCCGAGCATGAAGATGACGAACATCAGGGCGGCCAGCGCCACTATGATGAAAAATCCTACGATTTTGTCGGCAAAGCGTATGCGGAATTTCATTCGTTCATCCCTTCTTCTATGAGGCCCGCGACGTTCTTGTTCCGGATAAGTTCCTCGCGGGTTACATTTGCGGAAATTTTCCCGCCCGCAATCATAATAACACGGTCGGAGAGGTTTGAAACAAGATCAAAATCGTGGCTGATAAACACCAGGGTACTGCCTTCGGACTTGAAGCGCCGGACGAGGGAGAGGAGCCGCCGGGCGGCTTCGTCGTCAAGGGATTCGAGCCATTCGTCCAGAAAGAGTATGGCCGGCCGGCAGACCATGGCCCGGGCAAAGCCGATGAGTTTCTGCTCGCCCATTGAAAGCAGGGCCGGCCTTACCGCAAGGTCCCGCCTGTATCCGACCGCGGACACTACCTCGCGGATTCGCTGTTCCCGCTCTTTCGCGCTCATCAGGGGGTAGTGGATGTGCAGGGGCAGTTCCAGGGTCTGGTACAGGGTCTGGTTGGCCCAGAGCGCTGAATCCTGGAAAACTACCGCTGTTTCCTTGCGGAAATCCAGGTTCTGCCCCCGGGTAAAGGCGGCGATATTCTGATCACGGTAACGCACCTCGCCGCGATCCGGGACCAGAATCCCGGCGGCCAGTTTGAGCACCGTGCTTTTGCCGCCGCCGGAGGGGCCCGCCAGGGCCGTGGCTGTCCCCTCCGTGAATTTGACGGAAATATCCTCGACTATCCGGTTTTCCTGGGCCGAAAAACCGACATTGCACAGCTCTATTAACGGTAACGGTTTGTCCATTGCAACCCCGGCCTATACCAGGGCCGCGTAGTAGAAGGCCGAGATGAGCAGATCCGCCAGGATGCTGCCGGCAAAGGCGGAGCTTACGGCCCTGAGTCCGGCGACGGGGACCTCCGTGCTGGCCCGTTCCACCGAAAAGCCGCTGATTATGGCTGTGGAACTGATGATCATCCCGAAGACTACGCTCTTGGCCATGGTGACAAGGATATCCTGGAGGGTCAGTGCCTGTAAGAGGTTGCTGAAATAGACCGCCGCCGGCAGGGGGTTGAAAACCTGGGCTACCAGGAAGGAACCCGCAAGGCCGAAAAGCGAAAAGTACACGTTGAGGAGGAAGAGGGAAATGGTGGCTCCCAAAAAACGGGGGACCGCTATATGCTCGACGGGATCCACGCCTACGGAGATATAGGCCTCTACCTCGTGGGAGATTACCATGCCGGCGATTTCCGTGGCGATGGCTGTTGCCGAGCGGGCGATGATGATGAACGCCGCGAGCAGCGGCCCCAGTTCGCGGGTGATTATGGTGATGAGCAGGGGGTAGATGACCCACTCCTGGGAAAGGCCGGCGAGGAACGGCATGCCGATAATGTTTACCGCGGCCCCGATGCCCAGGGCCAGAAGCGTGGAGACGCCCATTGCTTCCACAAAGGTAAAGAGTATCTGCATGACCAGAATACGGTGGGACACCTTGCCCCGGAATATAAAAACCGGGATACGCCTGAGGGTTTGGGTAAAAAAGCCCAGATTGTACAGGATATCTTTTATTTTCCTGATTGCTGTATCCACTTGTTAAATACTACTACGAAAGAAAATAAATTTGTATAGGAAACATCGCCCGCCTGTATTATCATTGTAAGAAAAAGCAACTATTCGACGGCCTGCGGGGGATAGCGAAAACCGGCGAAATAAAGGGGTCTTTAGCCCGGAAGGGGCCGGCGGCCCCTCGATGAGCCGGTTGGGATCGAAAGGGCTTAATGCCGCGGCCGGGCGGGAGCGGCTTCTTTACCCCCTTGTTAAAGCATGAAAGAACAAGAAAAGTTCTGAATTTACGCTATGGCTGAATAGTAACAATTGGAGCGGCGCCGGTGTTGGAAAAAAAGGGATCGTCCCTGCGGATTAAAGTTATTCTCACCCTTGGCATTACTCTGGCCGCTGCCATAATCCTGACAATAGCCGTGTTCCGCTTCTTCCTGCCGGGGATTCCCGGCTTTCCGGAAGGCGGCGGCAGGATTCTTGTATGGCTTAACCGGCTGGTCCTGCTTTTTGTATGTTTTTTTTCGCTGATAGTTTTCGTTCACTACGCCCTGGTAGGCTATTCGATACTCCGTCCCATTGAGCGTCTTGCCAGGGATATCCACAAGATTACCTCAAGCTGCCGCCTCCCTGTAAACCGCAGGACTTTTCTGGAAATACAGTCGCTTTCCGCGTCGATCAATGTCATGCTGGATAAAATGACCCAGTCCACCATGTCCACCAATGTTTTCCGCAGCATTTTTAACGGCATTGAGGCCTTCCTCTTTGTTTCGGACCCTGAATCGTACCGGATCCTCTTTATCAACAGATCCATGAAGAAAAGCTTCCGCCTGGACGACCGGGTACTCGGGGAGCCCTGCTGGAAAGTATTCCAGAAAGACCAGGACGGCCCCTGCACTTTCTGCCCGCTTGGAAAACTAAAACAGAACAGGGGCGAAGTTATTGTCTGGGAAGAATTCAACGCGCTTACCGGCCGGTACTATAAAAATACGAGCGATTTAATTGAATGGAGCAACGGCACTTTCGTTCACCTGCAGCACAGCGTCGATATCAGCGATCTGAAGATCGCCGAAAAAGAGATACTTGCCGCCAAGGAATTGGCCGAATATTCCAATGCCGCCAAGACCAGCTTTCTTGCCCGGATGAGCCACGAGATGCGTACCCCCCTTAATGCGATTATCGGGATGACCGCCATAGCAAGGCAGCATTCCCTGGACCCGGAAAAAGTGGCGTACTGCCTTCCGAAGATCAGCGAGGCTTCGGTCCACCTTTTGGGGGTTATCACCGACATCCTGGATATGTCCAGGATCGACGCGGGAAAATTCCAGCTTGTAAGCGCGGAATTTGATCTTTACAGGATGATCCACCGGGTAACCGAGATGATGTCTTTCCGCATTGACGAGAAGCATCACAAGTTCAATTTTTCCATTGACGAAGGCATACCCCGGTTCATCGTCGCGGACGAGCACCGCCTTTCCCAGGTGCTGACAAACCTGCTCTCCAACGCGATTAAGTTTACCCCTCCGGAAGGCTACATTACCCTCAGAGTCCAGCCGGTAGCTTCCCAGGGGAATACCCTGGGCCTGCACTTCGATATAAGCGACACGGGCATCGGGATCGCCGAGGAACAGCGGTCCAGGCTCTTTATGCTTTTCGAGCAGGGCGAAGGGGACTTTTCCCGGAAACACGAAGGCGTGGGGCTTGGCCTTTCCATCTGCAAAAGCATTGTAGAACTGATGGGCGGCGAAATCTGGGTGGAATCCCAGCCGGGGCACGGTTCCTCGTTTATCTTCGAAATTGTCGTCCACCTGGGATCTCCGGAAATGCCGGGAAGGCCGGGGGGCGGGCTTCTACCGGGCATGGATATTGCGACCGGGTTTTCCCCCGGCCCTGCCCCGGCAGGCGGGGCTGTCCGGGAAGAGGACGGGGCGGCGGAGAATATCTTCTCCGGAAAGACGATACTCCTTGCCGAGGATGTGGAAATAAACAGGGAAATTGCCATAGCCATGCTGGAAGATACCGCGGCGAAAGTTGAATGCGCGGAGAACGGCGTGGAAGCGGTGCGCATGTTCCAGGAAAATCCGGGGAAGTACCAGTGCATCCTTATGGATATCCACATGCCCGAAATGGACGGCATAGAGGCAACCCGCAGGATCCGCGCCCTGGAGGAATCTTTTTGCAAGGGAAATCCCCCGGTGTTTTCAAAGAAGATACCCATAATCGCCATGACCGCCAATGTATTCCGGGAAGACGTGGAAATGTGCCTTGCTGCGGGAATGAACGATCACCTGGGGAAGCCCATCGACTTTGACGAGGTAATGAAGAAACTTAAAGCCCATATGCGGTAGGTGAGGGCGCCCGATTGCCGGTCAGCGCGGGGCCTGCACCTCCGCGATCCGTTTGCGCAGCGTCTCTATCTGCCGGAGCACTTCTTCCGGGGCCGGGCCGCCGGGAAGGCTGCGGGCGGAAACCATTGCCGCCGGGGTAATGGCCTGGTAAATATCGGCCTCGAACAGGGGGGAGCGCTGTTTCAGTTCGGCCAGGGAGCGTTCCGCGATACTCTGCTGGCCTGCGGCGATACAGTCGCGTACCAGCAGGGCGGCGGCCTCATGCGCCAGACGGAAGGGGAGGCCTTTGCGCACCAGGTATTCCGCCGCGTCGGTGGCCTCCAGAAAGCCGCCGGAACAGGCGGCCCCCATGCGGCCGGTGTTAAAGGCGGCGCTTGAAACCATGCCCCGGAACATACGGAGGCAGGACCGGACCGTATCCAGGCTATCGAAAAGGGCCTCCTTGTCTTCCTGCAAATCCTTGTCGTAGGCGTAGGGCAGCCCTTTGAGCAGGGTAAGGAGCGTAACCAGATTGCCGATAGCCCTTCCGGATTTGCCCCGGATAAGCTCCGCGAAATCGGGGTTCTTTTTCTGGGGCATAATGGAAGAGCCGGTACTCCACTTTTCGGCAAGATCGATAAAGCCGAATTCCTCGCTGGCCCACAGGACCAGGTCTTCGCAGAAGCGGGAAAGGCGGACGGACAGTATCGCCGCGGCCGAGGCAAGCTCCAGGGCAAAGTCCCTGTCCGCCACGGAATCCATGGAATTAAGGCTGGGCCGGCTAAAGCCCAGGAGGCGCGCGGTCATTTCCCTGTCCAGCGGGAGGGTTGAACCGGCGAGCGCCCCGGCCCCCAGCGGGCAGGCGTCCAGCCTTTTCAGGGCGTCGCCGAAACGGCCAAGGTCCCGGTCCAGGCCGGCGCACCAGGCCGCCAGGTGGTGCCCCAGCGTTACAGGCTGGGCCCTTTGCAGGTGGGTGTAGCCGGGCATAACGTCGGCCGCGTGTTTTTCCGCCACATCCAGCAGCGCCCGTATTGTTTCCGCAAGCTCCGCCTCGATTTCCGGTACTACCCGTTTCAGATTGAGCCTGAAGTCAAGAACAACCTGATCGTTCCGGCTTCTCCCGGCATGGACCATTTGCCCGGGCGTCCCGAGTTTTTCGGTAAGAATCCCCTCGATAAACGAATGAATGTCCTCGCAGCGCGGATCGATTTCCAGTTCGCCTTTCGAGATATCTTCGGCAATCCTGATCAATTCGGCATCCAGGGCTTCGGCTGTTTCCCGGGGGACAATGCCCTGCTTTCCCAGCATTGCTGCATGGGCCCGGCTCCCCCTGATATCGTCCAGGGCCAGGCGCTTGTCAACATGAATTGAGGACTGGAATTCGAACGCTTCTTCCCCGGGCTTTTCCTCCAGCCTTCCCGCCCACAGCACAGCCGGCTTTTTCGCGGGACCGGCGGAATCCCCGCTGTTTTTGGTTGTTTCAGCCAATAAAAGCTCCCTCGTTAAAACACGCTTTGGAAATTTTACCGCAAAGTCGAAGAAGTCGAATGAATCATTGCACTCAGGTCTTTTCTTCGACCTCCTTCTTCTACTTCTTTGACTTTTTCGACTTCGTGGTTATTTCTTCTTCTTTAAGCTTTAGGCTTGGCGCCCCGGGCCGTCCCGGCCCTGCCTTTTCCCGCCGCTTCCACCGGAGCCTTTTTCGGCTTTGCCGCGTCTTTTTCCGGCGCAGCCTTGCCGCTCATCTTGAGCAGGGAGCGGACCAGGACCGGGAGTCCGTAAAGCCGGATAAACCCCTTGGCGTCCGCGTGGTTGTAGAGATCGCCCGTGGTAAAACTGGCGAGATTCGCGTTGTAAAGCGAATACGGCGAGCTTGCCCCCGCCGAACTGATGCCGCCTTTGTAGAGCTTGAGCCGCACCTTGCCGCTGACCGTTTTCTGGGTACTGTCCACAAAAGCGGAAAGCGCCTCCCTGAGCGGCGTAAACCAAAGGCCGCCGTAGATCAGCTCGCCCATTTTCAGGGCCGCCTGCTGCTTGAAAGCGTAGCTTTGCCGGTCAAGGCAGATATGCTCCAGTTCCTGGTGGGCGTAGTAGAGAATGCTGCCGCCGGGGGTTTCATAAATACCCCGGCTCTTCATCCCCACCACGCGGTTTTCCACCAGATCGGTAATGCCTATCCCGTGCGCCCCGCCTATCTGGTTCAGGGTCTTTATCAGGGTAACGCCGTCCAGGGCCTTGCCGTTCACCGCAGCCGGTATGCCCTTTTCAAAATCGATTTCGACATATTCAGGTTTGTTGGGCGCTTTTTCCGGGAGGACGGTCATCTTGAGCATACGCTTGAGATCCGGCTCGCTGGAAGGGTCTTCCAGCTCAAGCCCCTCGTGGGAAACATGCCAGAGGTTGTCGTCCCTGCTGTAAGAATCCCTCTTTTTCATAGGGACCGGAAGCTTCCGCCTTTGCAGGTAGCGGATCTCGTCTTCGCGGCTTTTGAGCCGCCAGGTCCGCCATGGGGCGATAATTTCCAGGTCCGGCGCGAAAGCTATTATCCCCAGGTCGAAACGCACCTGGTCGTTCCCCTTGCCGGTAGCCCCGTGGGCTATAGCCTGGGCCTTTTCCTTCCTGGCCGTGTCCACCAGAATCTTGGCGATCAGGGGCCGCGCCGTAGAAGTCCCCAAAAGATACTTGTCCTCATAGAGGGCGCCGGCCTTAAGCGCCGGCCACACATATTCCTCTACATACTCTTTTTTCGCGTCCACAACAACGCAGGAGGCGGCTCCCGTATCCAGAGCCCGCTGCTTAATGGCCTTCCAGTCCGCTTCCTGGCCCACATCCACGCAAACCGCGACAACCTCGCAGTCCTGATTCTCTTTCAGCCAGGGAATAATCGCCGTCGTATCCAGCCCGCCCGAATAGGCGAGAACAATCTTCTTCATGTATTTTTTTATACTCCTTGCCGTAATCCTATCATAATCAGGTATTATCGCCAAGGCCGCCGGGCCGCTTTCCCGCGTAAACGCTTCTTACGGCCCTTTGGGTTTTCTTCAGCCAGAGACCCTATAAACGCGCGTA
>JAIRZS010000180.1 GCA_031267115.1 Treponema sp. | reverse complement strand
CGTTTTTTATCGCGGCCCGCGCCATTGTCGGCCTGGGATACGGGTTTTGCTGGATGACGCTGAGGAATCTTTCCCTGCTTGGCAGGAATGAGGAGGAGCAGAACCAGGGCTTTGTGCTGCTAAGCGCCGGGCTGTTTGCCGGGATGAACTGCGGCTCGGTCATGGGTTCCGTCCTGGCCGAATCGGCGGGTTACAAGAATGTCTTCCTTATCGGCGCCCTTTTCACGGTTTTATGCATATTTTCAATCCTTAAATTGAAAAACGCCGTTATCCGGCGGGCGCAGGATGCCGAAGAAAGAACGGCGGCCCCCGCCCCCGTTAAGGGAAATAAAACAGGCTTTTTGGAAGCAATTGGCTTCCTCCTCCTCCTGATCCTTCCCTCCTGTATTCTCGAGTCCTATACCGGCTATTTCGTGCCTATTTACGCGGTGAGTATCGGGAAAGGCATCTCGGATGTAGGCCGCGCCATGCTCGTATACGGGCTCATTATCGTATATGCGGCGCCAAAGCTGTCGGCTTATATCAGGCGGCGTTTCGGAAGCGGCATCCTTATTAACGGAATCTACGTCATTATGCTGGCGGCGGCGTTAGTGCTGACCGGGATCTGGGGCAATTTTAGCGTCATCCTGCTCGCGATAGTAATTATCGGCATGGGCGACGGTTTCGGGGCGGGCGTTCAGAACAGTTATTTTCTCGCGCTTCCCGCCATTGCCCGGCTCCCTTCAAGCCGGTCCCTTTCGTGGCTGAGTTTTTTAAAGAAAATAGCCGCTATGCTGGGCCCCATCAGCTTCGCCCTGGCTATGAATTTTCCGGGCAGAAGAGGCGTTCTGGTGATGGGGATCCTCTTTGCGGCAATGGCAATCCTCGCTTCCCGCAGGGGAATATTTTTAACCAAAAAATAAGGCGGTAATCAATGGAAACAGGAGAAATGCCCGTAGTTTTTGAAAAGGAAATTGCCCTTAAAGCTTCAATCGATGAACTTGAAAGGCTTCTTGACTGGATGGCGGGCATATTTGAAGATTACGCCTGTCCGGGCAGGATATGCAATCAAATTGCCGTAATGACGGAGGAGATATTTGTCAATATCGCAAATTACGCCTATAGCGGAAAAGAGGGCGATACCCTGATACGGGTAGGCCGGTCCGGCCCGGTTCTGGTAATGCAGTTTATCGACAGCGGCAAATATTTTAACCCCCTGGAAAAGGCCGATCCCGATGTTAATGCCGCTATAGAAGACCGTACCATCGGCGGTTTTGGCATATACATCACCAAAAAATGGATGGATTCAATTGATTACGACAGGGTTGACGGCAAAAACCAATTGACAGTCCGCAAAAGCATCGTTGCCCAGCCATGAGCCTGCCGGCTGCTAACCGTACCCTTCCGGAATACTGCGGGAAAAAGCGCCTATTGGGAGCCGCGCAAGGGATAGAAGCGGAACAAAAAACCGTAAGGTTTTTTGTTGGAGCGGAAAGCCCGGTTTCCGGCGCGGGGCGCCGGAAATGCGCCCAAATACAAAACAAACAGCAGGGGCGCTCAGGCTTCCTGCCGGCTTACCGACGCGGTCAGATTCTTTACCCACTTTTCCTTTTTAAGGAAATGCCGGGCGATAAAGTATTTCACGATGTCGGTGAGCTTGAGGATGCCGAACATGGTCACCGGGGGCAGGGAAGTCGCCAGGGCGAGTATGAAAGCGCCGGGTACAAAGAGCAGGGTGTTTACCGAAAGGTCCGTATACATGCCCATGGCGGTGTCCCCGCCGGACCGGGAAATGGCAAACTGGGAGTTGAGCAGGCTCCAGAGGGGCAGGTAGGCCAGGATGACGAAAATCAGCCCCAGGCTTATCCGCCGGGCTTCCGCGCTGAGGTTGCTGAACACCAGGGGGATGAGCAGGGCCGATGCGGCGGCTCCCAGGACGGCGATGATAAGCCCCGCCGCTATCGAGCCGGACTTGATCCACCGGGCCTTGAGCCGGGCCTCGTCGAGTTTTCCCGCGCCCAGGCTCCCGCCTACGATCACCGCGGTGGTGGTCCAGATTCCCCCGAACAGCAGGAAAAAGATATTCGCGATGGTCCAGCCCGCGGCCATGCCCGCCACTACCTCGGCGCCGCCCCGGCCGTTGTACAGGGCGGTCATGATGGTTTCCGAGCTGACCCAGGAAAGCTCCGAAACGAAAATCATGCCCGACCGGGAGAGTATCTCCCAAACAAGGCGTTTGTGGATATGGAAAATTTTGCTGAATTCCACGTAGAAGGGGGCTTTCGCCTTTTGCAGGTAAACGATAAACACCGCAAGCTCGAAGATCCGAGCGATAATGGTGGCCGCCGCCGCGCCGGGGACTTCCAGCCTGGGCGCTCCCAGGTTTCCGTAGATCAGGAGCCAGTTCCCGGCTGTGTTCACCAGGGTAGCCGCGGCTGAGATAAAGAGGGGGATCTTGGGCCTGGCTATTTCCCGGAAACTGGTCCCTATGGCGGCGGAAACAGCCCAGGGGACCAGGGTAAAGGAGATGAGCCGCATATAGCTTGTCCCGATACGGATGATTTCTTCCTGGGCGTCGTTCCCCATGGT
>JAIRZS010000281.1 GCA_031267115.1 Treponema sp. | reverse complement strand
TGCCGATAGTTTTGGAACAGCCTCACTTCTTTGACTGCGAACCTTCGGTTCGATTTGACTTTGCGGTAAATACGGCGGTAAATTCCTCAGTTCGGGAACGCGCAAGGGATAGAAGCGGTATCCTTTTTTGCCGGAGGCAAAAAAGATACAAGCGGATAGCCCGGTCCTGCCGCGCGGCGGCAGGATGCGCCCGGATTCCGGACTGAAATATGAAATTATTGTATTTTGCGCGGGGCGCTTGACCCCGGAGGCGGTACTGTGCTAAGTTACTTGCTACCTATACTATTGCGAGGAAGTTATCACATGAATTCATTGAAGATGTTTTTGCTCTTGGGCGCTCCGGACGGCGGCGCGGGCGGTTCCGGGAATTTTATCACTACGCTGATTCCCTTTGCGCTGATTATCGTGATTTTCTATTTCTTTATTATCCGCCCCCAGAACAAGAAGCAGAAGGATACCCAGAAGATGCTTTCCGCCCTTAAAAAGGGGGACCGCGTGGTTACTATCGGCGGGCTTCACGGGGTGATTCAGAGCGTCAAGGAGAGCACGGTTATTATCAAGGTGGACGAGAACGCCAAGCTGGAATTTAGCCGTTCGGCTGTTTCTTCCGTTTCCGCCCAGGCAAAGGACGAGAAGGAAGACAAGGAAGAAAAACAGATAGAAGAGAAAAAGGCCGGGGAAGACAAAAAAGACTGACGCGGGGGCCGCGGTTTGGCGGCCCGGCAGTATGGCGGGAAGGTTTTCTGTAAAAATCATGGATTTATAGCCGGCCCTGCGGGTCTCTGGCGCTTATGGGCCGGGATACGGGGGCGGCATGGGGCCCGGGGGCCCTTAAATGTCGGATATCGGAGTTTTAGATGAGTAAACGCTACCGGTTTGTCATAATTCTGGCGGTTACGGGGATATGTTTTGTGTTTCTGTACCCGACCATCCGCTGGTATTTTATGATACCTAAGGAATCCCAGGCTATCGCCCTGGGTACACGGGAACAGATCAAGGAAGTGGCCTCCATGAACGCCCAGCTTAGTCTGGAGGCCCTGCTTTCCGCAGCCCGTTCCGGCGGGGAACTGGCGGGAAATCTTTCTTTCCTGGAGTCCCAGGCAAAGAAGATACTGAAAGACGCCAGGGCGCCCGCTCCCGCTAAATGGGACGCGGCTGCGGTGATTTCGGCTTTTACAAGCCGCGACGAAGTCCTGGACGCTATCGAAACCAAGTACCGGAACGATATTTTCGGGCTCAAGAATATCCAGAAAAGCGCGGTCCAGCTTGGGCTGGATCTTTCCGGGGGCCTGAGCATTATCCTCCAGGCGGATATGGACGCCTACGCGGAAAAACTTGGCCGGCCTGTTACCGACGAGGACCGGGAAATCGCGGTAAACCAGGCTCTGGAAGTCCTGAACAGCCGTATAGACCGTTTCGGCCTTACGGAGCCGGTTATCAGGAGGCAGGGGCCGGACCAGATCTACGTGGAAATTCCCGGAAGCGCCGATCCGGAACGGATCAACGATATTATCATGGGGGCGGGCAGCCTTGCCTTCCACATGGTTGATGTCGAGGCTTCCAATGCCTTTGACGCGTATTACGCCCAGCACCCTACTACTACTTTTGACAGTAACGGCGATCTTTTGGATACTTCGATTGTGCCGGACGGGGTTGTTATCCGGGCGGTTTATACGAAAGACCGGTACGGGCTGGACGAAAGGACGGGGTATGCGGCGATCCGCAGCGAGGTCGGGCTGGACGGGAACTATATCAGGGAAGCGCTGGTAGAACGGAACAGTCTTGACGGCCAGCCGGAGGTTATCTTCAGGCTGGATTCCGAGGGGGGGGAGATATTCTACCAGTTGACCTCCGCCAATGTCGGGAAGCCTATGGCGATTGTCCTAGACGACCGGGTTAGATCTCAGGCGACGATACAGGCCGCCATCCGGGAGTCGGTGCGGATTACCGGTTTCGGCCAGGAGGAGGCGACCAACATTGCCCTGGTCTTGAGAACTGCGGCCCTGCCTGTCGAGCTTAGGGTGATCAGCCAGCAGTCCATCGGCGCTTCCATGGGCGAGGACGCGATCCGCCAGGGGCTTTTCGCCCTTACGGGGGGTCTGGCGCTGGTGTTTGTCTTTATGCTGGTGTATTACAAGGGCGCCGGGATCAACGCGATTGTCGCCCAGATACTTAATATCTACTTTATGGGAAGCATTCTTTCCGCTTTTAATTTTACCATGACTCTGCCCAGTATTGCCGGTTTTATTCTGACTATCGGTATGGCCGTGGACGCCAATGTGATAGTCTTTGAGCGTATGAAAGAGGAACTGCGCCTGGGCAAGGGCCGCAAGGTTACGGTAGATTCGGGGTTCGACAAGGCTTTCTGGGCCATTATGGACTCCAATATTACTACCTTTATCGCCGCGCTGTTCCTGTCGCAGCTTGGTTCCGGGCCCATCCAGGGTTTCGCGGTAACCCTTGCCATCGGCGTTTTTTCTTCGGTGTTTACCGCGCTGTTTGTGTCCCGGCTTATCTTTGATTTCGGCACCGACGTGATGCACAGCAAGGGGATCTCGGTGAGTTGGAGAATTGCTAAATGAAAATAGTCCGTTTTTCAAAACTCTTTGTTCCCGCGGCGATCTTCTCGTTTATTCTGGTAATAATCGGCATCGCGGGCTTCTTTATTATGGGGGGCTTTAACCTGGGGGTTGACTTCCAGGCTGGCCTGATACAGGAGGTCCAGTTCGCCCCGCCCGCTTTCGGACTGACCTGGGCCGGAAGGGGAAACGCCTCTATTTCCTTTGACCGCGGCAATCTCTACGTCGTTGTTTCGGGCGCGGGCGTTGACAACGTGACCCATAGTTTTTCCTTTGCCGCCTACCCCACCATCGGCGCACTGAGTTCCGCGATTGACGGGCAGGACGGCCTTGGGGTGGTTATGTTCGGGCCGGCCGGCGCTTCTTCCTCCCTCCTGATACAGAGCGCCCAGGGGAACCCCCAGCTCGGGGAGGCTCCCTATATTGTCCACTACCTTCCGGAGAGGAGCGAGGAAATCCCCATCGAGGATGTACGCGCCGCCCTGACGCCCCTGGGGACCGTTTCGGTCCAGGTGCTGGGGGAAAGCGCGGAACGGCGTTTTATGATCCGCATGGAAGATTCGGAGCTTGAGGGCGCCGGTTCGGTCCCGGCGGAAAAGATTATCGCCGCACTGGAAGAGAACTTTGGCAGCGGGGGGGTCGCGGTTACCCGGTCCGACTATGTGGGTTCCCGTTTTTCCAAACAGCTTACCGATCAGGCGGGGCTTCTTATGGGCCTGACCCTGCTCCTTATCCTGATCTACGCGTCCGTCCGGTTTAAGCCCCAGTTCGCCATCGGCGCGGTGCTTGCCATTGCCCATGACGCCCTTGTCATGGTGGCCTTTATTGCCTGGACCCGGATGGAGTTTAACACAACCACCATCGCGGCCATCCTGACTATCCTTGGTTATTCGATAAACGACACCATTGTTATATTTGACCGTATCCGCGAAACCCGCCGTATTTACCCGGACGAGCGCTTTGTGGATATCCTGGACCGCTCCCTGTCGGAAACCCTGAGCCGTACCATCATCACTACCGTTACTACCATGCTGGCGGTTCTCAGCCTCTACATCTTTACCACCGGATCCATGAAGGACTTTGCCCTAGCGCTCCTTGTGGGAATGATCTCCGGCGTGTACTCGACAATCTTTATCGCCTCGGGTTTTGCCGATCTCTGGGATGTAATGGCCAAAAAGCGCAGCGCCCGGCCAAAGATCAAAGCCCCCGCCCCTGCCGCCGCTCGGTAGTTTCCCTTACCCGGCGATTCCCCGTCCCGGCAATTTCCTGCCCGGCGGCGGGTTGCCGGAGGGAATTCCAGCGGGCCTATTAAGCTGATTAGGCTAAACATATTGGTATGCGCAACTACAGTGACGCAACTTACAGTGAATCGAAGAAGAAATCACCACGAAGTTACGAAAAAAGAAGCATTTTAGCTTTCCTTCTTCCACTTCTTTGACTTATTCGACTTTGCGGTAAAATTCCAAAGTATGCTCTTTAGTACAATCAATCTGCTATAAATACCGGATAAGTTCGGGCAGTTCGCGTATCCTGGGATGGGGGTAATCCGGGTGCCGGCCAAGCTCGTCGCGCAGGAGGCCTTTCCCGCCCAGATTGAGGTAGCCCTGTACGTAGCGCGGGGCGTCGTCTATGAACAGGGTGCTGCCAGCGTCGGAACCCAGGGCGTCCAGGGCGCGGGTAAACGCGGCGGGCAGGGGCTTCCCCTGGTTGCCGTTCCAGCGCATATCGAAAATATGGGTAAAGAGATCCGTAATCCCTATTTTTTTTAAGACCCGGTCCGTATGTTCCCGGGGGGAATTGGTGAGTATAGCCAGCGGGAGGCTTAAGCTTTCCAGAAACAGCCGTAGCTGCGGGTCCGGGGGGATCACGTCTTCCTCGCCTTCCGGGTGAACCGCCGCGTAGTACTCGTCAATGGCGGTGAGGCCCTTGTCTCCTATGAGCCACTCGATAGTAGCGCCGTAGCGGGTAATCCCCTCCTGCCGCTGGGCCAGCGCATCTTCCGGCGTGATACCCAAAAAACGGGCAGTAAAAGCGATAATCCGGCGCTGGAAATCCTCTTCCATCCCGGTTTTGGCTGAGTAAAGAGTGTTGTCCAAATCAAAAAGTATGTACCTAATCATAACGCGCCCTGCCGCTTGCCCCTCGTCGTTTCTCATAGTATCGTTAGTGCATGGATATTTCAATTATCGGCTACGATCCTATAGGCGCGTGGAAGAAAAGCGCCGCTACGGTGGATGAACTTCTGGAATTCAGAAATCCCGCCGGGATTACCTGGATTAATGTAGACGGGCTGGACGATGTCAGGGCTATCAACAGTCTCGCGGAATTTTTCAAGATTCACCCTCTGACGGTGGAGGACATACTCAGCACGGAACAGCGGCCCAAGATTGAGGAATTCGATCGCTATTTGTTTATCAGCGTTAAGGCTGTAAACCGGAACGCGGACGGGGATATTTGCTTTGATCAGGCAAGCTTTGTGATTTTAAAAGACGCGGTGATAAGTTTTCAGGGGATACCCGGGGATACTTTCGAGAGTATACGCCGGCGTATCCTTGACAATGCGGGCCGGATACGGAAGATGGGGGCGGATTACCTGGCCTATGTGCTGATGGATTCGATAGTTGACAAGTACTTTTTTGTTCTGGAGCATATAGGGACCGCTATCGAGAATTTTGAGGAAAGGGCTGCGGACGACAGCGACACCGCCTTTATTCCGGACATTCAGAAGATCAAGCAGCAGCTCCTCCATATACGCCGGATTGTCTGGCCCTTAAGGGAGAGTCTTTCGCTGCTCCTCAGGCTGGAATCGCCCCTGCTGAGCGGGGAGATAGAACCCTTTTTCAAGGACCTTCACGAAAATTCTATCCAGGCGGCGGAAACTATCGAAACATACCGGGAACTAGTATCAGGCATAATGGAGGTAAACTTGTCGGCGGTATCCGCCCGGATGAACAAGGTAATGAAGGTGCTTACCATAATTTCCACACTGTTTATCCCCCTTACCTTTATCGTCGGGGTTTATGGGATGAATTTTAAATTCATGCCGGAGCTTGACTACCGTTACGCGTATCCTATTACCTGGGGCGTAATGCTTGCCATTGTTATCGGAATGCTTGTCCTCTTCAAGCGCCGCAATTGGTTTTAGGGGAAAACCGGCTCCGTTATGACGCTCAGGGCAGTTGCATTTATTTTTTTCAGTCATTTTTTGCGCATTTTTTGCGGTTTCACCGCAAAAAACCGGGCTATCCGGGGCTCCGCTATCGCTCCGGCCCCGGCGCAAAGCGCCGTGGCCGCTTCGCGCCCCTCCT